>CAYWRD010000046.1:0-3552 GCA_964460675.1 uncultured Nitrosopumilaceae archaeon | reverse complement strand
AGCAGTTCCTGTAATATCATATACTGCAGTTACGTTCTCATAATCAGATATTTTTTTGCCTATTTCCAACATTTTCCCCTGAGCAGTAGTAATCTCAATAACTGCTGTAAGATCATAGCCTAAGATTTCTTGATTCAATCTTGCTGTATATCCCAAGATGATATTTTCTTTTTCTAATTTTTTTAGTCTAGATATGATAGTTACAGTAGACATTCCTAATTTGTGAGCTAATTGTCGTGAAGAAAGTCTGGCATCAACTAGTAGATTTTTTAAGATTTTTTTGTCTTTATCATCTAATTTCATAAAAGAATATGGTTAAACAAATATTTAAGATTAAGAGATATTTATGCATGAATATTAGGATATTTTAGATTATATCTTATATTTTTCCAGAATTATTAGTGATTAATGAGGGAGAAATTCTTAGACAATGAGACTATCAAAACATATGAAGTAATTACTGAAACCATCAAAAAAGTAGTTAATAATTTGAAATATCATTTAAGATAAAAGATGGATCCTGAAACTCAAAAGAAAATAGATTCATTAATTTTAGAAACTACCGCCAAAATGGAAGCAATAGTAATGGAGCTTGAAAATATAAAACAATCAGAATTAGATGATGTTTCAAAAAGAGAAAAAAGTGATTTTCTCAGAAAAGAATTTGAAGAAGTCATAATAGAACAACAACGCAGAGTAGAAAAAATAATGAATCAGAGATAAAATTAATCAAATTTTTTAAATTTATACGAATTAGCCGTATACATAATTTTATCATCTCCTTCAGGAATAGGGTTTGCACATTTTCCACATTTTGGCCTAATGAGTTCTGCATCATATTCTACTTCCCCTATGTCTCTTCCACATTCTATACAGGATATTTGCTTAGTATCATAGATGTTCAATTCGGATCTCATTGTGTCTCATAGTCAATAAATCAGATTGGATATTAACTGAAAATTTATTCAAAATTTATTCAAAAACCTAATAAAAATTCAATTTCTTAATAGCTTCTTCAAATACTTGAATACACAAATTTTTTCAATGCAAACAAATGAATCATACCTAGAATCATATCTCCTCATAAATTGCAATGATTTCAACAAACATCTTGCTAGCGTAATCAAAAGCATAGATAAAGTTGAAGATGTAGAAGCTACAACGGGAGCATTTGACATAGTAACTAAAATTAAAACTAGAGATTATGATGAATTACAAAAATTAATGAGTGGTGATCTGAGAAAAATAATCGACAGCAGAACTACTCTAATTTTAATGAAAAAAGCTAATGGATTAGAAATAACCTCATTAAATGAATTTGATAGTACAGAAACATATGAAAATTTCACAGATTGTGAATTTTGTGGATTAACTCTACATCATTGTCACTGTAAATGTCCTTATTGTGGTGAACGAGATAAATGTACGTGCGCATGCGGCGATGCAGCTACTGGCGGTTAGTAGTTTCAGATAGAATTAACGATTAGAAATGAATATTCATAACATCGTAACTTTTAGTTATGAATTAAACGTAATGATAAAGGAGAAATTACATGAGTAAAGCATACATGCTTATTACAAGTGAGGTAGGCAAAGACGACTCAATAATTGCATTATTAAGGAATATCAATTCGGTCAAAGAAGCTCATGGAACATTTGGTACATATGACATTATTGCAAAATTAGAATCAAATTCAGAAGAAATAATCCACGATGAAATTTCTAATAAAATACGAAAAATTCAAGAAATTCGTTCCACACTAACATTGCTAGTGAAAGAAGAAGGGTTTAAGAAAACAAATGAGGAAGAAACTGAAGTATTAAAACGACATATGGCACAAGCCTATGTAATAATCCATTGCAGTAAGTTGAATCTTTCTAATATTATTCAAGATTTGAAAAACATACCAGAAATAATAGAGTGTGATTCATTACTTGGTACTTATGAATTAATTTGTAAAATTGTTGCTCCATCTTATAATGAAATTTCTAATTTAGTTAGTCAGAAGGTTAGAAGGATACAAGATATCAAAGCAACAACGACTCTTAATATTATTGAAAATCAAGGTTTTAGCAAATGATTATAGATTTCATAATAAGGAAAACTTTAGAATATTGATGGTTTAATATTGTAAAAAAATGTACCAAAATGCTTTACATATTTTTGGTTTCACTACAATCATAGTTATTTTTTACACAAAAAATTGTTTGTAATGAGTCAAGCTCTAGACTACGAAACCCTAACTAAGAAAATTATCGAAATGGATGAAAATATCAGATATGTGGCTGTCTCAGATATGGAAGGCGAACTTTTAGCTTCATCATCTCAAGAGAACACAGATTTGTTATTATCACCAGAAGACACAAAGGAAACTTTGCAACATGCAGTGTCTGCTTGGAAATCAAGAATGAAACATTATGACAAAATTGGTGAAGGCCTATACACTTTAGCAGTTTATGAAAAATTACGAAGAGTTACAATACCACTACCAAGTGGCAATTTGTTACTTGTGACAATTGATAATTCTGGAGGTCAAAAACAGATCATAGATAGAATTCTAAATGTTGTAAAATATCACGATTACACAGTAGGTTAAGTTAAAACTAATTATTTTTCAATTTTTTTATTAAATCGTTCTTTTTGGGAACCCCAGTAAATTCCAAATTATCATTAATTATAATGGCAGGTGCAGTAAATACAGGATATTTTTCTAGATATTCAGGTTTTTCTGTCACATCAATTACTTCATATTTTACATTTAATTCATCAAGTAATTTTTCTACCACACTGCAATTAGAACACCCAGGAGTTGTGAGAATTTCAACTTTCACAATAGCACTATGTTAAATCACATTAAATCACTTTTGTCCATTGAAGTAAATTTAGAATATTATCTACCCATACATTCTAACAAATCTTCATCAAACTTTACTTGTTGAAAATCTCAACTTTCATGATAATTGTATGTAAAATTGCATTAAATCACTTTTGTTTATCGAATTATATAATTCAGAATGTTATCTGCTCATACATTCCAATAAAGCCTCATCAAACTTCACTTGTTGAAAATCATTTAGAGTTTCTAGACCACCCTCTAATACAAATTGTTTCATTTCTTCACATGTCCAAGATTCCCAAATTCTTGGATTTGTTACTTCTTTTTCAAACCAATCAATTAAAAATATTGAGGGAAAAACAATGGCAAAAGCCACAACAACAATAATGACTAATTTTTTGTTGGACGAGTCATTTTTCATATATATTGTATGTGTCAAAAGCTCAAGTAAAAAATTTGTTTGGTGTTTTTAGTTAAATTCACATTAGAAATCTACGTAGACGTAAGCATAGCACGGTTACAAGATTTATAACTAAAAATTTACCACTTTTTACAAATTGGGACTAGTAAAATCCATGGCAAAAGAAATGATGAAAGAAATTGGAAATAAATCCAGAGAATTCTATGAATTTGTTCTACCTCCAGTAGATATGCAGCTAGATAATGACAAATTGAAGTTGTATATTGATTTACCAGGGTTTAACAAAATAGATTT
>CAYWRD010000045.1:0-9695 GCA_964460675.1 uncultured Nitrosopumilaceae archaeon | reverse complement strand
TTTCTGGTTCTGGTTCTGGTTTCTTTTCTGGTTCTGGTTCTGGTTTCTTTTCTGGTTCTGGTTCTGGTTTCTTTTCTGGAGTAGATCTAATTTGAGAAAGATCAATCTCATCTATTGAACCAAATACTGTTTTCAAAAAGATTTCTTTATCAAAAGGTTTCAAATCAGGGTATTCCTGACCTACTCCGACAAAAAGTATAGGAGTAGAGGTAATTTTTACAATAGATAATGCAGCACCCCCTCTAGCATCGGCATCACTTTTGGTTAGTATAGAACAATCAAAATTTGTATGTTCATAAAACTCTCTTGCTTGGTTGACAGTATCATTTCCAGCTAGAGAATCACCAACAAAAATCTTCAAATCAGGTTTTACTACTTTGGTAATTTTTTCAATTTGATCCATTAAATTTTTACTTGTCTGCATTCGGCCAGCAGTATCAATTAAGACACAATCTATTTTGTGGGATTTTGCATACAGTACTGCATCTCTTGCTACTGCAGCAGGATCTGAATTATAGTTTTGAGCAACAAATTTTAGATTTAATCTATTTGTATGTTCACGTAGTTGTTCTATTGCACCAGCACGGAATGTATCACCTGCTGCAACCACAACAGAATATTTTGATTCCTTGAGCAAATACGCTAATTTAGCAAGTGTAGTAGTTTTTCCCGTACCGTTAATTCCTAAAAAAACAATCAGATAGGGTTCATTATTTCTCTTTTTTTCATTTATTCGTTCAAAGAGATTAATGTTTCCTGCATCATCAAATAAAGATGAAATAGTTTGGATTAAACTATCTCTAACAAATTTTTCAATTTGTTTCTTATCTACAGATGAGCCAATCAGTCTTTTTTTCAGGTCATCTTTGATTTCATCGATAACTTCTGTTGCAACATCTGATTCTAATAATGAAATTTCTAATTCAAATAAAATATCTTCAATATCTTTTTCATTAAGTTCTTTTTCTCCAAGGCTTTTGGCTGCCTTAGAGAAGGCATTTTTTAAGTTATCAAACATGTTTATCTTGTTTGTTGACTAGGATTTGACTGTAACATCTGATTAAATTGGTTTTTTGTTTGTTCTAATCTATTAGATGCATCTTGTTTTTTAGATGATGCTTCTTGTAGTGCAACCTCGATTTCTTTGATTCGTGCTTCAAGATAATTTATTGCAGAATCTGGGGTTTTTTCCATAGCCACACCTGAACCAATGTTTAAGATAATTTTGTTATTTGAGGAGTTTTTTGTTTGAATATAAGTTCCCATACCTAGTGGAACCAAGGTTTCACAATCAGGTTTTTCTTTTAATTCCTTTATTGAAGAAATTGCAGATGTTGCTTCTCGTAATACATTGTATAACGTGTTTTCTCTTTGAGATAATTCAGATAGGTAATTTTCCAACATTTGTACCTGATACATTAATTGTTGTGCTTGCTCCTCACTCATTTACAACGAAACATCCTCTGACGGTTATAAACTCATTCCTAGACATGATAAAAATACTAAGATAGCGCTTCAAAAATTATTAGATAAAAAAGAGTTGGAGGTTATTTTGCTTTTGAGAATCTGTTTTCAACTTCATCCCAGTTAACAACATTCCACCATGCTGCAATATAGTCTGGTCTTTTGTTTTGATACTTTAGATAGTATGCATGTTCCCAAACATCCAGACCTAATAGTGGTACTAATCCTTCAGTTCTTGGACTAGTCTGGTTTGGCATTGCCTTATACTCAACCTTGCCAGATGAAGGATTGTATACTAACCATCCCCATCCACTGCCTTGAATTGGAGCAGTTTGTGATGAGAATTTTTCTTTGAAGTCAGAGAAACTTCCAAAGGATTCATTTATTGCATCTGCAATTGAACCACCTGGTTCTCCTCCTCCATTAGGTTTCATGTTGTTCCAAAATAGCTTATGATTGTCGTATCCACCACCATTGAAATTAATTGCACTTTTTTGCTCATCGGGTACTT
The DNA here is from genome assembly GCA_964460675.1 of uncultured Nitrosopumilaceae archaeon. Taxonomy (GTDB): domain Archaea; phylum Thermoproteota; class Nitrososphaeria; order Nitrososphaerales; family Nitrosopumilaceae; genus CAYWRD01. The sequence continues at coordinate 7,720 of CAYWRD010000045.1, read as the reverse complement.
GACTCAGATCAGATAATATTTCTACAATATCTTTGTCTTGTACTTCCTGTGGGCATTTCTCTAAAGCTGCATTTAGTTTGTCAGTGTATGTTTGGTGATGTTTTGTATGGTGAATCTCCATTGTTCTAGCGTCAATGTGAGGTTCCAATGCATCATAAGCATATGGCATTTCAGGAAGTGTGTATTTTCCCATGAATAGTATCTTTCATTATACCATTTATTACTTTGCGGCAATTGGTTTTTACTTGTTAAAATTTACTAAGAAATTTGTGATTAAAGGGCTATTGTTTTTTACAATTATTATTACATTATCAGGTTTTATTATCCACAATCTGCAAAGTGAGGATTATCTTAGCAGTTATGTTGAAAATAGCGGCCCATTTCTAGGAACAAACATAGCAAGATCTGAGGGGATTGATGGAGAAGGGGTAGTAGTTTCAATAATTGACACGGGTGTAGATTTTAACCATCCTGATTTGTTTGGATTTGGATCAGAAGGCAAAGTGATAGGCGGATATAATTTCATCAATGAAGGAGAACCCCCACTAGATACTAACGGTCACGGAACACAAGTAGCAGGTATCATTGCTGCAGATGGAGAAATCTCAGGAATAGCACCTAAATCCAAAATTCTAGCTTACAAAGTTTCCAAAGATGGTGAGGGAGTAGAATCAGATCTTATTATCAAGGCAATACAAAAATCAATAGACGATGGTGCAGATATAATCAACATCAGTTTAGGGGTAAATAAAACCAATTCTCAAATTGAAGAGGCAGTAAATGAGGCATTAGAAAAAGAAATCTTTGTAGTAACAGCTGCAGGAAATGACGGCCCTAAAAGAAAATCTATTGGGAGTCCTGGAAAAAATTTTGGATCTATTACAGTAGGTGCAACTTACAATAATCTTACATCAAGTTTAGTTGCAACATTAGAGGTAAATGAAAAACCATATACGGTTATCCCTATGATGGGTTCAAAAAAATTAGATGAGCCAATTGTGGGAGAATTAGTTTTTGCAGATTATGGTAGAGAAAGAGATTTTGAGAAAACAAATGTTGAGGGTAAAATAGTATTAGTAGAAAGAGGTAGCGATGTAGAAGATGAAATAGTATATTTTTCAACTAAGGAAAATAATGCAGCAAATAGTGGAGCTAAAGCTTTGATTGTGTTTAACAACGAACCAGGGATTTTCCTTGGAGAATTAATTCATGAATTTGTTGAATCCGACTATGAACCTAGAATACCTGTTGTGTCAATTGATAGAGAAGAAGGATTAGAAATTAAGGAGAAAATTAAAAACAAAAATGAAGGATTATTACATTTGTTTTTTAATCCAGATTTTGTAGCTCATTTCAGTTCAAGGGGTCCCGTATCACCATTTTACATAAAACCTGATATTACAGCACCCGGAGCATACATAAACACGACAAGACATGGTGGATCTTACAATTTTACTAGCGGTACAAGTTATGCCGCACCTCATGTAAGTGGGGCTGCTGCTCTTTTAATCGACAAATATCCAGAAATCCATCATCATGAAATCAAATCACTGCTCATAACTACAGCTGATCCTGTGTATGATGCATTAGGAGAAAATGTATCGGTTTATGAGGCAGGTACGGGAAGAATAAACATAGCTAAAGCTATAACTGCTGATTTGATAATACAACCACCGCATTTAGTGTTAATTGTATCACCAGATCAACCCATGATAGAAAAAAAATTACAATTAAGTTCGCTTAAAGAAAATATAGAAAAACTAACTGTGGATTATGAAATTCCTGAATTTTTAAAATTTGACTATTCAATTGATGAAAAAAGCATGGATTTTAAAATCACAGTAACTGAAGAAAGGTTTGGGACACATGAAGGAAAAATATTCTTAACTCATAATAAAATAAAATACACAGTTCCATTTGTTTTACATTATACAGAAGGTTCCGTATATGCGGATAGTGTAGAGGATAATCTACACTTTACAATTAATCAACCCAAAAACTGGAAATATGCAAAAATTTCTGTGACAAATAGTTATAGTGGAAAAACAGACACAATCACAATAACACCAACAAGGGAATCAATATTTCCAATTTATCAAAATGGAGAGTATTGGATAGAAGCGAACATTCTTGCAAATGATCAAATTGTAAAAGCTTATCAAACAATCCAAGTAAATAACATAGTAGAAAATAGAACTAAACCACTAACTTTGGATTTGCCTGAAAAACAAATTGGAGTAATAGCAATAATAGTTGTCGCAGTATCAGTTGTAGGAATATATTTTAGAAAAACTAAGAAAGTTTAGGGCCAGCATTTTTAATTTCATCTGATACATCTGGAAATTTAGCAAAATTTTCTACAAACATTTGAGCAAGTTTCTTTGCCCCTAAATCATAAGAGTCTTTATCTACCCAAGTCGTTTTAGGATCTAAAATATCAGATGGGACTCCAGGACATTCCATTGGAATATCTAGATTAAACAAGTCATCATGTCTGTACTTTACAATGTCTAGTTTACCAGTTAAAGCAGCAGTAACCATTGCTCTACTATATTGAAGTTTTATCCTTTTTCCAACACCATATGGACCGCCTGACCATCCGGTATTGATCAAATAAACAACCGTATTGTGTTCATTGATTTTTTCACCCAATAATTTTGCATAAACTGATGCATGTCTAGGCATGAATGGTGCACCAAAACATTCTGAGAATGCTGCTTTTGGTTCCTTGATGCCTCTCTCAGTGCCTGCAAGTTTACTTGTGTAACCTGACATAAAATGAAACATTGCTCCTTCTTTAGTAAGTCGCGATACAGGCGGAAGAACTCCTAAAGCATCAGCAGTCAAAAACACAATTACTTTTGGATGACCCCCAACACTTGGTATAACAGCACTTGGAATGTAATCTAAAGGGTAAGCAGCTCGTGTATTTTCAGTTAAAGAATTATCATCAAATTTTGGTTTCAAAGAATTTTTATCAATTACCACATTTTCTAAAACTGCCCCAGACTTTATTGCATTCCATATCTGTGGCTCTGCTTCTTCGGTAAGATCTATGCATTTTGCATAACATCCACCTTCAAAATTGAAGACGCCCTTATCGGACCAACCATGTTCATCATCACCAATCAACATTCGGTCATTATCAGCTGAAAGAGTTGTCTTACCAGTTCCCGATAAACCAAAAAACAAGGCAGTATCACCATCTTTTCCAATATTAGCTGAACAGTGCATTGGAAAAATGCCTCTAGATGGTAGAATGAAATTCATTACACTAAACATAGATTTTTTCATTTCACCAGCATATTGAGTTCCTCCAATAAGGACAATTTTACGTGTCAAATCAATTAGTATAAAGACATTAGATTTTGTTCCATCAACTTCAGGTATTGCTTCAAAATCATTAATACACATTACAGTAAATTCCGGTTCATGGTTTTCTAATTCATCTTTGGATGGTCTGATAAACAACTGTCTTGCAAAAAGGTTCTGCCAAGCATGATCATTAATGACCCTAATTGGCAGTTGGTTTTCCTTATCTGCCCCAACAAAACCATCAAAGACAAAGAGTTCTTTTCCAGAAACATGATTTTTCATTTTTTCAAGAAGTTTTTCAAACTTGCCACTAGGGAATTGGTGATTGATTTTGCCCCAATCTACAGTATCATGCGTTAAATCATCATAAACTATGAATCTGTCGTCCGGAGATCTGCCTGTATAAGCACCTGTCTTTACTGATAGAGACCCAGTAGAAGTTACAATACCCTCATTTTTTTCTACTGCAAGTTTTACCAAATCTTCTGCGGTTAGATTACGATGTATTTTAGATGGATTTACCCCAAAATCTACCAATTGAGAATTGAATTTATCAGTAACAGCGGGTCCTACGACTTTCAAAATATCCTACCTCCATGTGAATAGCAAAAATCTCTTATCATGAGATAATTCGATCCGGACAAAATATCCTTATTATGTCTTTTTTAGTCATCGGATCTATACATTGAGGAACCTATTTATTCCAAAATTCAAGAGTGTTTCTCATGCCGATCAATAAGGAAAAACTGGTCAAAAGACAGGAAGCAAAAGAAAACAAACCTGACTTTGTTAGGCCAGAAAGTTGGCGCTATAATCGAGTTAAACCAAATTGGAGAAAACCAAAAGGAATTGACAATCATCAGCGTAAACAAAAATACCGAGGTCGGCCTGGTCTTGTAAAAGTAGGGTACGGGGGACCAAAAGAATCAAGAGGGTTGCATCCTTCTGGATATACCGATAATTTAGTTTACAGAATTGAAGACTTGGAGAATTTAGATCCAAAGACTGATGGAGTTAGACTTGGTCACAGTGTTGGAACTAGAAAAAGAAAAGAAATTATCGGAAAAGCAATAAAACAGAAATTTAAAATCTTTAATGCAAGAGTGAGTGAAAGTGGTAGTTAATCTTAAGGCAAAGAAACGATTGGTTTCAAGAATTACAGGTGTAGGTATGCACAGAGTAAAGTTTGATTCTGATCATTTAGACGATATTGCAGATGCTATTACCAGAGAAAATATTCGAAGTTTAATTACTGCAAATACTATCCGACTGGATTCATTTACTGGTACATCAAGAGGAAGGGCTCAACGTAAAAAAGAACAAAAATCTAAACGAGGAACCAAACAAGGTTCAAAACACGGAAGAAAGGGCGCACGAGTCGGTAAAAAGCAAGTATATGTCAAGAAGGTTCGTTCACTACGAAGACTACTCAAAATCGCCAAAGATAGAAAAGAATTAACAAATCCAGAATTTTGGTCAATATACAAAAAAGTTGGTGGAAATACCGTCAGAGATAAAGATCATCTAAGACAATTAATGAAGGAAGTAATTGATAAAAGAAAGAATTAGAATTTATGAATACAATTTTTAAAATTAGAAATTTTTCCATTTTTGATTTCAAGTCCTTCCTTAGTTAACATATTTACTTTTACTTTCTCACCATACGCATAACCACCAACCTTACCATCTGACTTGACAACTCTATGACATGGAATTATTACAGGGTAAGGGTTCTTGTTCATAATATTACCAATAACTCTCTGGCCATTATGTAGTCCAACAGCTTTTGCTAACTCACCATATGTGGTAATTTTACCTTCTGGAACTTCCAGAAGTTTTTTGTAAATTTTTTTATCAATACTCAAAGTTTTACAACCTCAAGATCTGTTTGCGATAACAAATCAAGAACTTTTTGTTTGTATTTACCCAACCCATTCCAATCTAACAAAGCTGTATTTGCCATGGGATTTCTCTGAACAATATGGGAAAATAACTCATCATCTAAAAACTCTAAAGAATGCTTAGGTATGACAGTTCCTAGTGCATAATTTCCTTCCAATAATTCCTTTGTAAATTTTTCAGGATAATGATTACTTCCAAAACATATAGCAACTGGATAATCAGATATGCTAGTAGTTAATACCTCATGTACTTTTTCTGCTATGGAATTACACAACTCTACATCGTTCCATTGTTTTGGGGTAGTCCCAATTTCAACAAAAATAGAAGGTTTGTTTAGTGCCGTAGGGCCATGATGAGTAGCCTCAATAGTTATTTGAAAATTAGAAAATTGAGATTTATTTTTCCAAAGTTTCTGCAAATATTGTTTTTGAAAACTAGGATGAGGTATTGCTACTTGTCTTTTATTTCCTCCAAATTTTGCATCTGAAAAATTTCCAGTGCTATGACATGTTAAAGCCAACACTCCTGATTCAGCTGCATGCTTTGACAAGAACACATACCCATCATAATCATATTTTTCTTCAAGCCAATCTGCCGAAATTGCAGGGGTTGGAATTATTACTAAATCATAATTTTGACCACGATATACATCCCCATCAAATTTCATATTTTTTGCAAGATGTTGGGCCATATTATGACCCGCAGGATCTTCCTGATAAGCTACCAGTAGTTGCATTAGATAAGAGATATAAGGACACTTTATTAATTTCCACCAATGAATCCAAGGCAAACTTTGAAGAATATGGCCAATACAATGAAAATGGCCAGAAAACCAGATAGTGATGAGTATAAACAGCACTTACGTCTAGTCCTATTAGGGATAGGTGCTGTAGGCACAATAGGTTTTATAATCCAGTTTGTCTTTTCAGTGATTACATTTGGTAGATAAAATTGTCTGAAGTACAAACGCATCTTTTTGCAATAAGAACAACTGGAGGTCAAGAAAAAGTTGTAATGAATCTTCTTGAAGCCAGGGCTAAAATGAATAAAATTAATGTACAGTCTGTGCTATTAGTTGACAATCTGAAAGGTTATGTTGTAATAGAAGCAGCAGATCCCAACGATGCATACCAAGCAATTGAAGGAGTAAGACACATCAGAGGTCAACTCAGAGGAGAGTTAGAATTCAAAGATATTGAAGGATATCTAGTAAAGAAATCAACTGTTTCAACACTGGCAGTAGATAACGTGGTTGAGATTACTGGAGGCCCCTTCAAAGGAATGAAGGCCACCATAACAAGAATAGATCAAGAAAAGGAAGAAGCTACGGTGGTTCTTTTAGATGCATCGTATCAATTACCTGTTACTGTAGACGCAAATTATCTCAAATTATCTAGTGAGGGTTAGGAACGATTAAATTTTTCATACAAGGCGATTAATTATGGCAGAACCACAAAAAATTTCATCATTAGTAACAGGAGGAGAAGCATCAGCGGGTCCACCATTAGGTCCAGCATTAGGTCCATTAGGAGTTAACATCATGGAAGTGATTAATGCCATTAATGAAAAAACAAAAGATTTTGCAGGAATGAAAGTTCCTGTAACTGTTTCAGTAGATCCCGATTCAAAGAAATATGAAATTGAAGTGGGAATTCCCTCTGCATCTGCACTCATACTAAAAGAAGCTGGAATTCAAAAAGGCTCAGGAACCTCAGGTACCGAATGGGTAGGCGAAGTCCCAATGGATGCGATAGTAAAAATTGCAAACACAAAGCTAGAAAGCTCCTATGCTACTGAGCTAAAATCAGTTGCCAAGACAATAATAGGTACTTGTGTATCCCTTGGAATCAAAATAGAGGGTAAAACACCTAAAGAAGTTACTGCCGAAATTAATGAAGGCAAATGGGACGAAAAGTTCCAATAAATTACTTAGTAAGATAAACTGGGTCTTTGTCAGTTCGTTGTAATTCTACAAATGTTTCAGTGGTTTGGATTCCTTCGATTTTTCCAATCTTTTCAATAACTAGGGAATGTAGTTCTTCCAAGTCTTTGGCATAGATTTTAATCATAATATCAAATCTACCGGTAACTTCAGAAATCGATACTACTTCAGGCGTCTCCATTAATTTTTTGTGTATAGAATCTTTGAATTTTGGATCACGATTAATTCCAACTGATGCCTTTACTGTAAAGCCTAATAACGAATCATCTATTACTATTGTGAATTTTTTAATTAATTTTTTCTTGATTAAGCGTTTTATTCTACTATAAAGGACAGAAGCATTTATTCCAAGTTTTTTAGATAGGTTTGGAACAGAAATCGAGCCATCTTTTGTAAGTTCATAGAGTAATTTCATGTCAAGTTCGTCATATCTGTGCAATTCTGTCAAAACACCACGTAGCGATTTAAAAAATGTAGATTATAGGTTGTTTTTACGAAGGTATTACAATTATTAATTGAAAAAAATGAAAGGTTTTTTGTTTGCATCTCTAAAACATCTAC
>CAYWRD010000044.1:683-9713 GCA_964460675.1 uncultured Nitrosopumilaceae archaeon | reverse complement strand
TTCTTTTTCACAAAACAAAATGTGCGGGATGCCATTTAAAAACCACGTATAAATTCTTCGAGACTCAGGCTAATTTTTGTTAACCCTTCACAAATCTAACAAAAACCGCATAAAAACATGATTGTTTTTTTCAATTTTCATCTCATGAAACGTAGGTGCTTTGATTTCCACCTTGTAGTTGTGCTTATCCAAATCTAAGGGCTCGCCAAACACCTTGGCATTTATGGTATATTCTCCGTTTTGTTTAATGTCCAAATCAACTTTGGATATTGCAAACCCCTCCGTAATTAGCGTAAATGTAATTTCTTCTAGCCAGCTAAACAACAGATATCTTAGGTCTTTGCCTTTGGCTACAATCTCTCTTTGTTCTCTTGGCTTTACTCTGTCTTGGTCAATTGTTATGTTGATTACTACCTTGGCTACCGTAAGAAAAGCCTCATGAAGATCCTTTGCTGTAACTTCGACAAACGCATCTGTTGCATGATCTAAAAACTTGTAGCTCAATTGTACCACTAAGAATAGTCCTGACTATTAATTTTAGATGATTAGTCATTCACTAATATGAAATTCTTGAAAAACTGCAGTATTTTGGTATTAAAACCAAAAGTAGAATTGATACTGAGAAATTCTACGTGTTCCTCTTAAGTAATTTTTCAAAATCAAACCTCAATGACTAAATTACTGTATGCAACGCTGACTGCTGCCATTATTTTAATGTCAGTTACAGCAACTGATGCATTTGCACAGACCGATTTCAATAAAGTAGAAGGAAAAGACAACATCAAAAACAATCCAATCTCGCAAGATATTCTAAACAAAATCGAAAACGCCAAAAAGGAATTCCAACAACAAAAAGAACTTGAACAACAACGAAAAGAACAGCAACGACTAATCAATGAACAAAGACAACTTGCAAAAGAATCACTTAATCAGGAATTACAAAGAATGGATAGGGCATATGAGGAGTTTACTCCCAGAAATGCATTTGCAAAATACATTTCAGATTTGAATTCTGATCATCATGGAATTTTCTGGGACCAGTTTAATTATCTTCAAGCCAAAGTAACCTTAGCAAAAGATGCTAGAGATTCTGTACTTGAAAATGGTGGGTCTTATGTTGATGCCATGAAACAATATGTCAAATACGCAAAGATGTCAAAAACTGAGATGATAAACATCGTACAAACACTGAATGTAAAGCACAACTTTGCTCAAGACGACATACAATCTCACTTTGATGCAAAAGGCAAACTACCAAGATATGAAAATGACTTGGATGCACCATGTTATGGATGCTCCGATGAAATTTCTAAAGTAAAACAATCAGGTCAGACTATACAAGTTCAACCAGATAGTTTCAAGCCAGAGCCAAACATGGTAGATATATTGCGTGACAAACTATCTGACCTCCAAAACAAGTTCCTTAGCTCGCAAGACGTTGTTGCACAAAAAACACTGGTATCTGACATGAATGAGATCGTAAAGCAAATCCATGCATTAGAGTAATTTCTCTTTTTTCTTTATTTTCAAAGGCTCAAATCCTGAATAAATTCTAAAACAATTTAGTCTGGTGTATTTTCTCTCAAATATTGGAAGCTGTAGAGTCCTTTTTGGCCTGGATTGTTACCTTTATTGCAGATCATATGTATGAAGGCATATTTCTTGCAGCTCTAGTTGAAACCATCGTTCCCCCAATCCCAACACTAGCTATTTTTCCAACTGCTGGATTTTTGGCATCGCAACAAGGCATGTCAGTATTTGAGTTAATCCCAATGATTTTGCTCGGAGCTGGCGGTGCCACGATAGGCACTACTGGGATTTACCTTATTGCACTAAAGCTTGGAAGACTTGTTTTGCTAAAATACCTGAAATTCTTGAGAGTATCTGAAAAGAAGCTAGTGCGAGTAGAGGTTTGGTTTGAAAAATATGGGGACAAGGCAGTATTTCTTGGAAGAATGGTTCCCGTTATGAGAGAGATGATATCTATTCCAGCGGGGTTGCTGAAGATGAGGATTCCAAAGTTTGTTGCATATACCTTTGCAGGATCATGCATATGGGCTGCAGGAACAATACTTGCAGGATACTACTTTGGAGAAGGCCTAGGACTCAGTTAATAGTTTTAATTTTTCCAAACAATAGTAAGCCGTTACAATATTGTGTTCTTCTAATTCCTTTGAACAACTAGAACATTTCATGGATTTCTTTATTGTATTTTGCATATTTTAACCACACTCTTTTTTCAAAAAAAAGTGACTTAAGACCAAGACCAGCAAGTACATGGCGACAGTCCCTTTGTTTGATGAAATGATTGCATTTAGAAACTTCTGAGGATTTCTATGAACAATTTATTCGTGTACTTTTTAAGCCATATCTAGTATCAAATCATAATAATAGATAGGTGGAGGCTCTTTCCCAGACCAATAGACCTCACACCATCTATTTACAAAAATTTTTCATCACTTCGCAAAACTCATAATACATGAACTTACGACATCTTGAGTTAGATGTTCACAGAGATAATGATGATTGGTGGTGCATTTTGGTCTGCTACCTACATTCTAATTATCAGAAGAGGCTTCAAGGACAAAACTTTTGGAATGCCGTTGGCTGCCCTTTGTGCCAACATTTCTTGGGAGGCAATATTTGCCTTTCTTACTCCACATGAGCCTCCCCAACTTTATGTAAACTATGTTTGGTTTTCCTTGGATGCAGTAATTGTTTGGCAATTTCTCAAATATGGAAAAAAAGAATTTTCCAATCTGTCTTATTGGCAATTTTATGGAATATTTGCCCTAGGAATTTCTATTGCAGTGCCAATGATTCTTGCAATAAATTATCAATTAGATGACGAGGTTGGAGCATATGCTGCATTTGGACAAAACCTCATGATGTCAGCTTTGTTTGTGGCTATGCTAATGAATAGAAAAGGAATTACAGGACAGTCATTTTACATTGCATTATTCAAAATGATAGGAACTGGACTGAGCAGTTTGGCATTTTTCCTATATCGACCAATTGCTCAGGACTCTGTATTGCTGCAATTTTTCTTTGTTGCAATTTTTGTTTTTGATTTAATATATACTGTTTCAATATATAGAAAATGCAAAAACTATGAGAATCCATTAAAGAGATTCTAAACTATCGTAATGATTCTTTGTCTGTCTGGCAGTGCGGACAATACTGTGTCTTTGTTTTCCGTCCACAAATTTTGCAACGATCTGGTACTCCGAGCACTGATTTTTTGTCGGTACTATAAAACAATTTGATTATTGCAACGACAACTAATACAGCAACACCTAATGCTATAAAAATTCCAACGGGCATACCTATACTACTTTTTCATAATATCTAAGACTTATCGTTCTAAAACCCTTCCTTGCTCAAAGAATCGCTCTATGTCTTGATGTACTCTAATTTCACAGGTCTGTTCAAGATAGAATCCTTCAAGGCACTTGAGATAGTTTTTTGAAATAACATCAATCTCTTTTTGAGGAATGCCTGCAAACTCTTTTACTCCATCGCACTCATTTATTCTGAGGCAGTTTGGAAATCCAGTGGTTGGTATTTCCACTGTTTTTTGTTGTTCAAAATTTAAAATCATTGCAAAAAATACCCCAATTGCAATCGCAATCATGGAGCCAACTATGATAATATCGTATTTTGACACTATACTCTCCACAAATTTACAAAATATAGAGTTTAATTTCTGGATAATCAATAAAAAGTAAAAACCCCTAGATAGTATGGATGCAGAAATTAGAATTCTTCATGGATGTTTCTCCATCTTGGTGGATAAAGGCTCGAGTAAATGAGGAATTTCTAAAAGAGTATGTTTTTGAAAAGTTTGAGCGTGATTATTATCCCCGAATAATTAACTGTGGAAGGCATAAAATCGATCTTGACAAATCTGGTCTTCCAATCAAAGAATCTATTTTAGAAATGCTACGATATGGCGAGTTTGAGTATGAGTTTTTACCTGAAGATGAAGATCTAAAGGAGAGTTATTTGATATCTAATGGCTGTGTGCATTATCATCCACGTAGAACAAAGATAAACTCTAGACTATTAATCAAAGTAAATCTATGAGGCATTCATGTCCAGTATAATTACTGATGAAACCCTATCCAAGATTTGTGATATTGTTGAAAATGCACTTGAAGGAATTGTAATTCAATTCCGTGGTCAGTTTTTTGCAGAAGGAATGGAAGAAAAACTACGACTAGAATTTGAAATGAGGATGAGAGCACATATTGCAAAGCAAGGAGCAGACTTTGATAATTTACCAGACTATCAAAAAGACTATGTCCAATCTAGAATCATTGAAGCACTAAAACTATTCAAAAAAGAATACGAGTCATAAAAATAGAGTGCAAAGTCATTGAGATGACTTTACAAAATCTACAATAGACATTATCTTGCCCATTTCCACTAACTTTCCATAGCTTTTGCCCTTTGTTTTAGACAGTGGCTCATTTGTGATGCTGATAAAGAGCAAGTTTCCGCCATCTAATGGTATGGTAATTCTCTTTATCTTTTCATAGGCTGCAATTACGTATAGACCTCTGCCTACAATGTCAGTAATTTTGCCTCTCTCTTGCCAAGCTCCAACTGCTCTTTGCAGAGTTTTTTTTGTATCAGGCAGTGGTACGATATTTTTTATTCCTGCTCTTTTGCTGTGCCATAGAATCTCTCCTTTTGAATTACAGACTGCAGCAAATCTTACGGAATCATTAAAGTCCATAAGCATGTTAAGCAGTTTTTCATACTTGTCCATCCATACATTACGGCACTAAATGTAATAAAGAGATCCTAATTTATGATGATAATTCTTTGATCTATTAGGAATTTTATTGCATTGAGAAGCTCTTGCTCTGACACTAACTCGTCACCATACCATACAAAGATATTCCGTACCCATTCTGGGATCTTTTGAATCTCTTCAACAAAGTTTTGACCTAAATCCGTCATACATTGTCTTGGATAAGACTCCATAACCGGAAATCCTGCATCTACACATTCTTCAAAGCTTGTAATGCCGTTTATCGCTGAAATTCTTAAAATTCTATCGTCTCTATCAATTGGATTACCGCGTCCGTCATTATTGCTAGTCAACACATACAATGCATCATCTGGTCCTTGAGCTACATCTCGTAGTCTTCCAAACTCACCTAAGAATAATTTTTCATGTGATAGTATCTTGTCTGCATCAAACTCAAACATGTGCAAGTGCTGGCCCCTAAGTGTTGCTACAAAATACTTGCCATTCCATTGAGGGATTTTTTCAGAATAATAGAAGGTTGCACCAGATGGGGCCCATGTATCGTCTCCAGAATGAATTATTGGGTTTGTCATTCCTTGTTTTGTCTCATCACCTATGATATCGGGCCATCCGTAATTGGAATTTGGCATAATTAGGTTAATCTCGTCATGGGCAAATCCTCGGAATCCTGAGGGTCCATGTTCTGTAGCATATAGTCTTCCTGAATCGTCCCAGTCTAGTCCCTGTGGGTTTCTATGTCCATAAGAATACACAGGAGATCCCTCAATTGGATTATCATCTGGAATTGTACCATCTGAGTTAATTCTGAGTATTTTTCCTGCAAGCGAGCCTAAATCCTGGGAAGAATCTGGGTTGCCTGCATCTCCTGTCAAAACGTACAGCTTGCCGTCTGGGCCAAATTCTATTCTGCCACCGTCGTGGTATGATGCACCAGGAATTCCCTCAAGCAATACTTTGTCTTCTGTAATAGTATTGTCTGATTCTACGAATCGCACTAGCTTGTTTTTAGTTGATATGAATTCGTCATATGTGTAATAGATGTAGATGTAATGGTTTTGCTCAAAGTCAGGATCTAAGACAATACCCAACATTCCACCTTCTCCATTTCCTACATCAAGACTCAATATGGGAGGCAATAGCTTGCCATCCTCTATTACCCTCAAGTTTCCATTCCTTTCAGAGAAAAAAATTCTGCCATCTGATGCCCAATCAATATCCCAGGGAATGGTCAGGCCATCAGCTATTGTTTCTACTTTTACTCCATACTCTGGATACTCTTGGGCAGTAACAGCTACAGGAGCTACTACAGCTAAAACAAAAACGTAAAGTAATTTCAATTATTTTATGACGGTTTTGATAGAATAAAGAGTTTATTCACAACTGTTCAGGATCCTGGTCTAGTCTTATTCCAATTAGACTTGCCCACTTTTCTATTACATTCATCAGGTCTTTTGATTCTGTTTGTTCCATACGATAAATTGTTTTTTCAAATAAAAGGACTTGCTACTAACTTATCTTTTATTCACTAGACTCTTTGCCTTTTTGAAAACATCAGACCACTGCTTCCAGGTAAGCCTTCCTGTCTGGGTGTTTTGCTTTGATGGATGATATGACGTAATGACACTGATGCCTTTTACATCAAAGACCTTGTTGTGTCCAAACTTTCCAGGCCTTTCTTGTAGTAATTTGCATGCAGTGTCGTATCCAATCTTTCCAAGACACAAAATTACTTTGATGTTTTTGAGAATTCTAAACTCTTGTTCTAAATAATCAAAGCAGTTTTCCATCTCTTGCCTTGTTGGCTTGTTTTGAGGCGGGGCACATCTTACCGCTGCAGTAATGTATGCGTCGTACAATGTTAAACCGTCATCTGCTCTCTCGCTAGTTGGAATTGATGCAAATCCGTGCTTGTGCATTGCTTTTGCAAGCCAGTCTCCTGATGAATCTCCTGTAAACATCCTTCCTGTGCGATTCCCCCCGTGTGCGGCAGGTGCCAATCCGACAATTAGTAATTTAGCATTAACATCGCCAAATCCAGATAGTGGCCTTCCATAGTATGGTTGGTCTTTGAACCGACGTACCTTGTTTTTTGCAACCTCTCTGATGTATCTTGCTAGCCTGGGACATTTGGTACATTTTTTGATCTCTTTGTTTAGCTTTGTTAGTGATTTTTGCAACTAGTTTTTCAAAATGTTTTGTTTGCACTTAATTGTTGTTTATCTGCAAATTTGTAAAAAATTAGGAAACTATAACTTGACGTTTAAGCTTTGAATCTCTTTTATTATTTTGTCGTGGTCCCCTTCACTGTCTAGTGAAAGTATCAAGAGTCCGTCATCAAGAAAGAGTGTGATTAGCTTGACTAGCTCCTTTGATGTAATCATCCAGTTTGTCTTTCCAAGAGGACCATCAAACATCTCCTCCATTGATGCTTTCATAGATGCTTGGTAATGTGCCATGTTACTCATCTCTTCATCTAATAGTGGATCAGTATCGCTCCTACGGACAAAGGCAACTACACGTCTGTCTTTTATTCTTCCAACGAATCTGATATTTTTATCCAGGTTGAGAATTTTCCTGTACTGCTCGTTTGGTGGATCAAACAACGAGTTCAAGATCTATTTCCTCTAATCAACTCCAATATTTTATGTGTAATGCTAAGATCCACTCCATTATCTGTAGAAATGTACAAAATATGGTGTCCTTGTAGGGTATGCTCATTACTGTAATCTTTTCTCTTTGCGAAACTGTAAACTACTGCCCCCAAGGCATGCCACAATTTATTCGGTATTATCATATAATTTTCAATGTAATGTAGATTATGCAATCCGTTGCCTACTGTAAAATCCTGCAAAGTCATTGTTTGGTTGGGGGTGAGGCCAAAAACCCCCTTCCAACCAAACCAACAAAGACTGGTAGATATTGGATTTTAATTTAAATCACAATTTGGGGCAACATCATAAAATGTGTGATGTATTTTTTTCTAATTTTTGTGACGTAATATGGGAATACTAAATAACTTAGAAAAAATAAAGATTGCATGAGTGAACTTTCTGCTAAAAAAATTGAAAAATTACAAGGAGTTTTTGATAGATTATTAACTCATAACAAAAACATCCGCTTCATTACACTTGTAAATAAAATGGGAAACAATTTGGTTGAGAAAAAACAAAAAAATGTCAAATCTTTAATTTCAACAAATCAAGCCCAATCAATGTACATGCAATTAATGTTAGATATTACTATGCGAAAGGATCTTAATACTGATATGGGTAAACTAAAATTTATTGTTGCATACAGAGAAAAAACATCAGTAATTACAATCCCTGTCAAAAAATATCTTGTATTTATTTCGGTCCATCCGGATGGAGTCGCCAAAGAAATAGCAAAAAAGGCATTTATTGCAATTGGAAGGGTAGTCTGAACTATTTTTTAGAAAATGTATACAACTCTAAAGATTGGAATCATAGGTGCAATAATTGTAATAGTAATTGCATTGTTTTCGGTTCCAATGCAAAGTGAGATTGAAGTAGAGTCTGGTGATCCTGCTACAAAATATTGTCTTGAAAACGGAGGTTTGCCGTTTACTCAGCTAAGTGAATCAGTTGATGGAAAAACTGTAGAAGAAAATTTTTGTGAGTTTCCAGATGAAACGTCTTGTCCATTGATGGAATATTATGAAGGATTGTGCCAGCCAGGCTCATAGTCGTGCCTGTGCTGACTCAATTGCAGTTGCTACATACTGGTCTTCCAAACTCGTTTAACTGCAATGAAACATTGCTAGAATAGCACTCATGACACAATCCTCGAAATGATATCTTGGCGGAGGAATTATTGCTCCTCCGCTCAGGCGAATATGACTCGTTTATGCTAGTGCTGCTATTGTATGACATAGTACATCACTGCTCAGACAATCGTAATGGATACGAACTTCGGTAAGACTTTGGCAATTGTTGCAGATCATCTGGATGGTTTGTCTGCATTGGGAGCACTTGACGTAATCGTCAAGCTCGGCACCACATCGTCTACATAATGTGTCTGGCATTTTCCACCACCCATGATACTGCTTTGAACAAATCCCCTGTCAGAAACGCAGTTGCCAATCCTGCTCCAATTGGCATACCTATTCCCATACACAATAGATCAAAGGCAACTACTTTCTTGAAAGGAGCATGTACCATTTTGTTCCATGTACTACTTCTCATTTTTTAATCACCTCTTTTATGGGAAATTCTTTCTGCCAATTCTCCATT
>CAYWRD010000044.1:0-673 GCA_964460675.1 uncultured Nitrosopumilaceae archaeon | reverse complement strand
AGGCAACTACTTTCTTGAAAGGAGCATGTACCATTTTGTTCCATGTACTACTTCCTCTCATCTCTCATCACCTCCTTTATGGAAAATTCTTTCTACCTATCCTCCATTTGTTTATGGTTTCTTCAGGAATTGAAGAAATCTTTGAAAAGGAGGATTTGACAGTGTTTTTGATATGTGAAGCGTCCATTTTTGATTCACCTCCTTATTCTACTGTCACAATTCTCCCCTTTGGTTTTTCTTCAGCAAGACTAAATGTTACCTCCAATATGCCATTTGCATATCTTGCCTTGGCTGAATCTTCTTTGATCTTGTGCTTTAGGGGAACAATTGCTTGGTAGCTTCTTTCGTTATTTTTTGCAGTAATGTTTACTGCTTCTTTTTCAACTGTAACTTTGATGTCGGACTTTTCAACACCGGGCATCTCAGCTACAAGCTTTAGCTGGTTCTTTTCTTTATCTAAAATCTCATCTGCATATACTTGCCTTGCTCCAGTCTCTAAACTTGTTGCACTTGGAGCAGTAGTTGGTCTAGCATTTCCCCACTCTCTAACATGAGGCTTTCCGTCAGGTCCAACTGTTAATTCGTAACCATAGTAATATGGTCCATAAGTTTGGACCTGGCTTAATGGGTAGTCAGAACTGTCTGAGGAAAAAAATCTGTCAGACAAGGTTCC
>CAYWRD010000043.1:0-9735 GCA_964460675.1 uncultured Nitrosopumilaceae archaeon | reverse complement strand
CCATCAGCTGCTTATTGCTATGCGCAACCGTATCGCCCGGCTTTAAAAAATCATTGTCTTTCATGAAGGTACTGCTTTGGAAGTTTAAATTCTGAATTTCAAGGTTGCTAAAGGTATGATTCTAAGGCGATCTTTTCATCCATTTTCAGATATAATTCGGCGCAAATAATTAATCTGTCCCGAGTGGTAATTCAGGTGTCCATACAAATGAATTAAAAATCTTCTTGTTGTTGCCTCAAAAGGAACTTCCATGGGGTAATCGGCGGCAATCTCTTTACTCTGAAGATCATCAAAAATTGCAGCCAGCGTATGCTTTAAATCCTCTATCTTCCTAATAAGATCATCTTTGGGGATAGGTTTATTTAAAAATTCGCCTTCTCTATCCCTCTCAAATCCCGTATTTCCAAGACCTTCACCAACAAAGTGGTTCAGGTTACCTGTCAGGTGCTTTACCAGTACTCCAATACTGTTCGTTATACCTTCAGGTGTTTTCCAGAGTATTTTTTCGGGAGTGTCTGCTATATTTTCAATAAGGCGATTTAAGTCCCGTTGAAACAGAGTATTAAGGTCTTGTTGAAGTGAACTCATAGACTAATGATAAAAAAATTTAAAAGTTTAATCCTCAAGTTGACAATTGGGACAAAAATAGATTTTGCGTCCGCCTGTTTTTTCCTCTTCAATAATAGAACCACATTTATGGCAGCGGTCATCCGTTCGCTTATACACAAAGTGGCGGTAATCACTATAGGAAGCATTTTCGCGCTTTAATGCTTCTACTATCTTTTGATCATTGGTAATCCCACTCGTTTCATACGACCGGGTAGTGAGTTTATAGGTCGCATCAGCAAGCGCCTTCTTTTGCTCATTAGAATATTCTCGCAGCTTTTTACGGGGATTAACTTTAGCATAAAACATAATTTCACTGCGTAAGTAATTGCCAATACCACTGACAAAACCTTGGTCAAGCAGCAAAGTGGTCAACTTTCGATTCTTGAACTCATCAGATGTAAACTGCTCCAAAATATCTTCATAGGTCGTATCGGGATGTAATACATCGGGGCCCAGTTTCTTGATATACGAGTGGTCGCCCACCTCTTCCCTGTCCAGCATTTCAATTTCAGAGGCCGAATACAGGTAGGCTGATTTTTCGCCATTGTGAATAGCTACGCGTAATGATCGATTGGTATCCGGCTCTTCATCGGCATTACGTACCATCCACTTTCCATAAAGCTGGTTATGGCTATACATCACCTTGCCGGTATCAAAAAAAGTAAGCAGTGCTTTGCCACGTGCTTCTACATTTGTAACAGATTTTCCTTTAATGTCTGATACGGTTAATTTAAAATTAGTCAAGCATTCAAAAAAAAATCTGAACGACTAATTAACCTTTGGACATTATTTTTAAGCCTGACTAATTATTCTATACATGGCCCAAGAGATCAAATGTCCTAGATGTGAAAAAAAGATGGTAGATATGCAATCTTGTCATATGTTCTGTCCTAATTGTGGTGCTCATTTGGATTGCTCAGATAAGGGTAGTTTTTGGTAACTTAGAAGCCAGGTCGATCAGGAATATAGTCAGCTGCCATGTTAATTGCGGCGTCTTTCATAATTTCCAAGTAATTATCATAATCTGTTTCAAAATTGCAATGAGGGCATTTTACTTTGGTAACTTCATCATCTAAAATAGCAGTCTTTTCACATTCGGGGCATTTTGCATCCATTAGATAAATTAAGAATTTATGTTATTTAATAATACTCTACAGTTCACGTATTGCTTGCTCTATTGAACCTCTATCCTGAGCTTTAGGAGCCAGTTTAAGATATGTTTTGAGATCTTCTTTTGCCTCAGAATTTTTTTGTTGCTTTTCTAAAACATATGCTCGGTTTTTGTAAATATTGGCAAATCTTTCACTGTCAATTTCAATTGCCTTTGAGTAAAACTCTTCGGCTTTTGCAAAGTTTTCAGATTTTAAATAATAATTACCTAATCCCCTAAAAGCAAGATAACAATTGGGGTTATGTTTTATTGCTTTTTGGTAATAATCTACACACTCTGGTTTGTTTTGTTCATTTAGTAGACCTCCTAGTAAAGAGTAAGCTGTAGAGTTTGATTCATCAAGTTCAATTGCTTTTTTTAGATAATCTACAGCTTTTGTGTGATTTTTTTGTAAAGATTCTCTTTCAGAAAGAAAACAATTACGATAAGATTTTTCTTTTGAATCATAGCTAATATCTAATGAAGATATTACATCAGTTGGAGCGATAAGAATTACAACTTTTCCATCTTCTGACCATTTTTTCTCTAGTAAATCTTCAGGTATTGCACCTTGGTATATTCCCTCATCACTTGCCTTTGGAACATAGTGAAAGAAGGTTTTTTCAGACTCGTCATAACCAGAAATTATTGAAGCGTGTTGGGTAACCTGTGCAATACCAGGCAAAATCACAATTGGTGGAATTCCTGCATTTACAATTTTTTTTAGTTCATTAATAGAGGAATCAAAAATTTTACATGTTAATCCATGTCTTTCTGCTAGCTCAATTCCCTCAATGAAAACACTACCTGAGAAATTAGGATATTTTTTTGCTTGTTCTTCTGCCTCAAATACGGGCAGGTCAACATTCCAATATTTTGCAACTACATTAATAGATAGAGGAAGGCACGCATTTTCTTCATTTACTACAGGAAGAATTATTTCATTATCTGAGCTCATAATTAAGGTTAGAAATTGAGTTATTAATATCCATCAAGTGCACAAAATTTTTCAATTAATTCTTGGCCATCTTTGTTCATTTCTGGATGAAACTGCACTCCAAAAATTCTAGAGTCTTTGTATTGAATGATTTCGTTTCTGCATGTGTTTGAGCTAGCAATTAGTTGGAGTTTATCTGATATGCTTGAAATTTCATAACTGTGGCTTTCAAAAACTTTGATATCATCTGAGAAAAATGGATTTGCTTTTTGAATGGATATCTTGTTTTGGCCTTTTTGGAGAGAATTCATTTTTTTTATAGTTCCGCCTACAGTTAATGCCAATATTTCTGCCCCATAACAGATTCCAAGAAGAGATTTGCTTTTAGATATAGCAAATTTGATTATTTGCGAATTTGTTGAATTCATTTCTTTATTGTTTTGTCGTCGTCCTGAAAGAATAAAGGATGTATAATCATCAAGGTTATTTAGATTGACTCTATCATATGATTTTGATACGTACTGAATATCTAGTTGCGAGAGGAATTCAAGTAAATTTTTTGTGTATATCGAACCATTGTCTACAACCAGAAGCAATTATTCTCCTACCTCAATTGAGATGTAATGCATCTCAGGTATTCCTTCCTTTACTAGTATGGTTCCTATATTGACAATGTTGTCTTCTTCCCACATGAATACTCGCTCACTTCGTGGAATCACAAAGTCGTCGATGAATTCTGAGATAAAGTTGACAGTGTCTTCCTGATCAGCTTCTGTAAAGAAGAATATTTCACCTTCATTAAATGACAGTGGAATCTGGATTAATGTTGGTTCTGATACTTCTATATCATTTTCTTCAAATGTTGTGCGTATGATATCTATTCGTTCTGATTTGACTAACTCCTCTAGCTGTGTGGCAGTTGGCGCTACTCCTGATAGTTCTCTAAGATAAGAGGTAAAGGCCTCTTGCTGAGTATCACCTAATCCTACGTAATATTCTCCAGTAAAAGAAGCTCCAACTGCTGCAACTGTACCTAACTGTGCCACAACACCACCTGCGCCTGCAGTATAGACTGGTATGAAGTAGACATCGTGATCTCCTACCCTATACAAAATATTATCACCTACTCTTGGATTTCTTAACAGAGTTTTGAGTTGGGCAAATTCGGGATCTCTATCAAGAGCTTCTCTTACTGCTGTAGGACCAATTAATTTAGTAGTAGAATTTAGCGGAACTTCATAAAATTGCATTTGACCCAGAGTGGAAAGATCGTTTTCTACGATCATGTAACCTGCCAAGTTTCTTCCCTGTGATCCTCTTAGTTCAAGAGATAATAGTCCAAGGTATTTTGTTTCATCAAATCCTGGCGGTTTTGTTTGGATATAGTATGTATCTAATCCACGAGGAATCTCATAGAACTGGTTTGCCTGAATAAAGGTCTCAACGTTATTGACATGGTAAACATTATACATTTCAGTCTTCCAGTTGAATAGTTCTACAGGATAACGTATTTGCTCTTCTAGCCAATCAGGTATTGGTTCAAAGTGTTCTTGGTATTGTGACTCAAACATTTCTGTAAAGAAATCATCACCTGTTTTCAGAAGTGTTATGTCTCCATGATAGGTATCAACTAGAGCATATCCGACTAATCTAAGATAAGGATTTCCCATAGACCACGGAACATCACCAGTATCGAATCCAATTATTAGTGGAACAAGCCAGTAAGAATTTTCTCCATCAGTTACAGGGAGAGAATCTAATTCTTTACCAAATAGATCATAAAGGAAGTATGGATATAGTAATTCCATTCTATCGTTGACATCTTTGTATCTATTGATGTGAATTTCATCGGCTGGAAATGAAAGAAGAAAATTTGGCTCAAATATCCAGCTTATTGGTGGAGTTATATCGATTCCTCCTCTACCATCATATTGTGCGCCACCAAGTTCTGCAGTATCACGGTCTGCATCGCTTGGAAAAGCTGACCATTCCTGTTCAAACAATCCTCCCTCACCATAGTAGATTTGTCGTTGAGAGAAGAATTCACTACTTTCCACTATCTGACCATTAGTAGCCTCTAATGTAAGAAAGCCATTAGGTACATGAGTATATACTAAGTGTTCATTGTACCATCTATTTTCCAAACTTACTGAAGGTGGAAGAATAGGCTTCATCGAAGCGGTCCAGTATAAAGTATTGTTGAATCGGAGAATATCATTGTCTTCAAAGTCAACATATGGTATAAGACCAATTTCTGGCTTTAATTTTGCAAAGGCAGCCTCCCAGTCCCATATTCTAATCACATCTAAGACGTCTTTGTTATTTTGTACATAGCTATTAATTAAATTCGGAGAAACTGACTGAAGTTTTACATCATGTCTGTTTTCCTGAATAGCATTTAATTCTCCAAGATAACGATTAACCCCTATTTGTTGGGCAGTATAGGGTCCCAAGTATTCAACTTTTCTTGCATCAGCAATGCTGTTGTTAACACCGGCAATACTTCCTACAATAAGTGCAATAATTAGAATTGTTGCAAATCGAATAATTACATCTCTTTTGAACATGTGAGTTAGAACTCTTGCACGAATTCTATCTACAAATGAGAAACCAATTAGTGCAAAACCAATTGCAAGAGTTCCTCCAATTATGTATCTAGTGTTATAGTCAATTTGATTTGTGAAAAATAGATTAAATCCTGCCCATAAAATCCCGATACCAATTATTGCTTCAATTGTAGAAACATAGTTTAGATATCTTGGCTTTCCTTCCGTAGAATCATGAATGTACGATGTAATTACGTTAATTATTCCATGTACTCCAACATACAAAACAAGACGTAATCCTATTGCCGCAAGTAATGGAGATAGTAAAATAACAAGCGATGGGATCATCGGAACTACAATGTTTTCTGCATACGATGGATCAGTTGGAGGTGTTACAAATGGTAAAGAAAATAGAGAAGGTAAGTTTTCAACTCCCAAACTATTTCCAGCTAGAACTTCTACTGCTGCAAATCCAAACATAATATTGACAAAAAATGCACCAAACAGCAGGATCTTAGTTATCTGCCATAAAACAAATTGTGCTGGACCTAGTTTGTAATCACTAAACTTTGGTACGTTACTGGTTATTTGCTCTCGTGGCCCTTTGTTTAGAAATCCTATAGCAGTATTGAGAATGTACCAAAAAATTGATGAGCGTTTACCAATATTTACTCGAATTAAAGCAATAGAAGCTAGAATTACTGCAGAAACAAGCGAGTAATAGAGTGGTTTTGTGAATTGTTCCTCAAATTCAGTCACATTCATTGATAAAGAAACCGCTTGATTGCCTACAATCAGTACAATTGCGATTGCAATTATTGCTACAATACCAATACGGATGTATCTTCCCGCATTAGGAGGCGGAGCTTGTTTATCACTAGAGGCGCTATACAAAACCAAAGTTAGTCATGAATCGGCAAATTAATGTCTTACCTGATAAAATATTGGTTTGTATCCCAATTTCCAAAAAATAACAGAAAAATAAATGATTTTTTGAGTATTTTGGTTGTAAAAGAAATTTTCTAGGCTATATTTGCAAAACCTTTGCAAATCATATAGGCTGCAGCATATGAAGGAACTTCTGTTTGTTCATTATAGTATGGTCCAAATCTTTTTCCTCTTAGTTTGAACTCTATTGGAACAGTAACAGTTACTTTCACCAAGTCATCGTCTAGAAAGGTTGCATCTTTGTAAGGATCAAATCCTGATAGTTCATTGCATAAAATCTTGGTAAACCCACTCTTACTGTTTAATGATCCAGGCAATCTAAAGATTCGGTGTATATCCATCGTTACATTGGGATCAATTTTCACACCAATACTTTGAGACAATTCCTCTAATTTGTTTTGAAAACTTGAATATCCTTCAGATAATAGTTGTGAAATTATTTTTGAGCGCTTAGATTTTGAGCCAAACAATTCTTTTGCTACTCTTCCGCGCCAACCACTCTCGTTTAGATCTGGAAAAGAAGATCTGTTTGGCTTGAATTTTTTCATCCCGAATCTTTCAGGAATTGCCCCCTTGAATAAAATATAGTCAGCCAGTTCTGAGCGTTCCCGAGAACCTAGTTTTTGAAATTGAGAGTCATACACGTAAAGATGGAATCCTTCGTTTCCTGAAAAGTACACCTGTATGTTTTCTGGATCAATTGCAAAATCATCAGTTAAAATCTTGATTAATTTTTTTACTTCGTTTTTGGATTGTTCAATACAGTTCTTGCATGGCAAGGACTTTGATTCTAATTTAGTAGAGTTGCAATTTTGGCATGAATCAGACAACAGTGAAATTTCATTGCACTCTAAGCATTTTGTAATGGTATGATTATTTCTGCAATCTAGATTGAGATCTTTGGCATCAATATCAAATATCAGATCTGCTTCTTTCCAATCTTTTTCATTCATAGGCAAATTAGGAAATGAATAACATGCATTTGAACAATATACATCAGAGGGAACATTATTCATCAGTATCAGATGCAATTCCCTGTCATTTTTTACAGTCAAATGACGAGTCATACCAGAATTGAATTTTTGATATCCGAATTCTCGCTCAATTGTTCTGTCAGGCACGTGAATCAAATCAAAATGCTCAAAGTAATATTTTTTGAAGCAATCTTCTAGGAATTTTAAATTTTTTTCAAGCATTTACTTTTTCTTTCTTCCAAACTGAAGTGGACTAATTATACCATCACATTCCGGTATTGCAAAACAAAGATTTTGGGTCTTGAGTTTCTCACATGAAGGACACCCATATTTTGTGCCACTGCCAGACGTTCCAGATAAGTGATTTAGTTGATAAAGTGTAATTTTTTCGTTATAGTCAGGTGCATTTTTGAACAAAGGAGCAATTTGTTCTACTGACTGGCCTCGCTGAAGCAAAAATGTAGCCAACATGAATCTACCAGAATGAGGCAAGTTTTCTCCCTTCTCTAAAACTGCTATTGCATGTTTAATGCATGGAGGATATTCAGTTGTCGTTATAATATTTGGTGAGAATTTTTTAGACATTGACATTAATTTTGAGACAAATCCTTCAAATCCAGGGATCATCGATGGGGTTTTTGCATTTTGAATCTTTGAGCTTATGTAATTTCCTAGTTCCTTTCTAACTAGTCTGACTGTTTCATGTGGAGTAAGAAAGACCTTGCCGCTCTCCACATGACGATTAATGAGTTTCCATTCTCTTTCATGAAAATTAACTGAATGTGTTAGATAATCCGATACTGGAATAACGAAATTATCATTATGTTTTGATACATCAACTGAAAATAAATCTCCAATAATTTTTGTTGCAAGTTGCGTTTTCGATTCATCTTGTATATTTGCCAAGTCTTTTTCTAGATATTTTTCTGCTCGTCGTGCCTCAGCTAGAGCAAATCTGCGAACAAGAGTATTCATTCCAGTTAGTTTGAGCAATACTATGGCAAGAAGAAACGAAAATACTTCTCTTGGAAGTGTATAATCTCTGGAAGCCTGGTCTTGTTGAATGTCTGATTTGTAGATTTTACCATCTGCAGCTACTTGTATACGATGAAATGCCTTGTCTAAAAGTAATTTGAGGTCAGGATCAGTTCCAAATTGCTCCAGTGTAAAACCTTGTTCTTTGAGATATTTTCCAGCATCTGCTAGGAATGGATACTTTGCTATTTCATCTTGTCCTAAAGATAACACAATTATTCATTAACAAATTGGCCTTAAAAAATCTGGTTTGGATAGATTTACTGGTTTAAATTATGTGAATTTAAAGTCAAAAGGATGCAGATCGGTTGTCATGTTTCGATCTCGGGTTCCATAGACAGAGCAGTAGATAATGCTGTTGAAAGGAAATGTTCGGCGTTTCAAATTTTTACAAGAAATCCTAGAGGATGGAAGGCAAAGGAACTAAACGATGAAGATGCCAAAAACTTCAAAGACAAATTAAAACAAAGCGACATTGACAGAATGGCAGTCTGTGCTCATATGCCGTACTTGCCAAACTTGTCCACTCCAAAAAAGGAAGGGTTTGAAAAATCACTCAAAGCACTAATCAATGAAGCAAGAAGATGTGACAAATTACAGGTACCATATTTGGTTACTCATTTGGGAAGTCATTTAGGAACAGGAGAAGAAGATGGAATAAAAAGACTAGTAAAGGCGCTAAACACTGCAGGAAAGGAAAAAAACAATGTAATGATACTATTGGAAAATACTGCAGGGCAAAAAAACTCAGTTGGCTCTCAATTTGATCAATTATCAGATATATTCTCACAGTTAAAGCCTACAAAAAAATTTGGAGTATGCATTGATACGTGTCATGCCTTTGTGTCTGGATATGATATCAGAACAAAAAAAGGAGTAAAGAAAACTTTTGATGAATTCAATGATAAGATAGGATTTGAGCATCTAAAAATTATGCATCTAAACGATGCTAAAGGAGTTCTTGGGTGTAATTTGGATAGACATTATCATATAGGATTAGGAAACATAGGAAAAGAAGGATTATCAGAGACAATAAAAATTTCAAACAAAAAAAAGATTCCAATAATATTGGAAACACCGATTGATGATACAAGAGATGATTTTGAGAATCTCAAAGTAGCAAAGGAGCTTGCGTAGAATTTTATTTTACTAGGAAAACGGATATGCGATGAACTACGACGATGTAATGAAATTAGCACTTGAAAGAGGATTTTATTTTCCTAGCTGTGAAGTTTATGGTGATTCTCAAGCAGGGTTCTGGGAGTATGGTCCGTCTGGCGTAAGTCTAAAAAATAAATTCTTGGAATTGTGGAGAAGAGAGCTTGTCCGAAGAGATGGTATGATGGAGATTGATGGTTCACAAATAATGTCAAAGTCAGTCTTTGAGGCATCGGGTCACTTGAGTAGTTTTGCAGATCCCATAGTCAAATGCTCAAAGTGCAAATCTACATTCAGGGCAGACAGAATGATAGCCGATGTCGCAAAAATCGAGATTCCAGAAAGCCGCAAAGATGATTTCCGCCGCGAAATCATGAA
>CAYWRD010000042.1:0-9955 GCA_964460675.1 uncultured Nitrosopumilaceae archaeon | reverse complement strand
AAGAAAGATGTTTTCAATCTTAGAGGTAGGAGTAGACGGTGTAATATTTAGCACATCATCAATTAATGAAGTAAAAGAGGCACTAGTCTATTTGGGAACTGGTAGTTTTGAGTTAAAAAAAGCAAAGATAATTGACATAAAAGAAGTTGGAGACGGCGAACGTGTTTGTGTAGACACTGCATCGATGTTACACAAAGGAGAAGGAATGTTAATTGGAAGCAGATCAAACTTTTTGTTTTTAGTACATAATGAATCAGTGGGTTCATCTTTTACTTCACCAAGACCATTTAGAGTAAATGCAGGAGCAGTTCATTGTTACACGTTATCTCCTGATGGAACAACAAACTATCTTTCTGAGGTGGAGACTGGTTCTGAAGTACTAATACTAAACTCCAAAGGAAAAGCAAGAAGGGCAACTGTTGGAAGATCAAAGATTGAAAGACGTCCCATGTTAATGATTAAAGCAAAAACAGGAGATGAGATAGGAGGAATTATTGCACAAGATGCTGAAACGATTAGATTTGTCAAACCAAATGGACAGTTAGTATCAGTTACACATCTAAAGAAAGGAGATACTGTACTGGTCCACGCAAAATCAGCTACTGGACGCCATTTTGGTATGGAAGTATCTGATGAATATATTTTAGAAAAATAATTACAATGAATTACAAAACTTGTGCATCAATTGCTGAAAAAACTCCAAACAAACTAACAAAACAAATCAAAAAAGGTTTAAAAAAATCAGACTACATCGAAGTACGATTTGATTTTCTCAAACCAGAAAAAGTTCCAGAAGTACTAGAAAAAATAAAAAAAGATCTTAATAGAATGGTGTGCACACTGCGTCCAAAGTCAGAAGGAGGCGTGTTTTCTGGAACAGAAAAAGAAAGAATATCCATATTGAAACTTATTGCAGAATACAACCCATTTCTGCTCGATGTGGAGTATAACACTCTAAAGAAAAACAATCACCTAGTAAAATACATCAAAGAAACAAAGACCAACCTTTTGGTTTCATGGCATGATTTTAAAAAAACACCTACTCTTTCCAAACTTAAAAGCCAATTGGCACAAATGAGTAAATTTTCAAAAAATGTCAAAATAGTAACTACTGCAAAAAATACCAACGACTCAACTACGATACTACAGTTATACAGTAAAAAAGGAA
The DNA here is from genome assembly GCA_964460675.1 of uncultured Nitrosopumilaceae archaeon. Lineage (GTDB taxonomy): Archaea > Thermoproteota > Nitrososphaeria > Nitrososphaerales > Nitrosopumilaceae > CAYWRD01. The sequence continues at coordinate 8,787 of CAYWRD010000042.1, read as the reverse complement.
AGACAAACCTAATTGCATTTTCAATGGGCGAATCTGGGCGAATATCTAGGATATTGTGTCTGCATTTGGGAAGCCCATACACCTATGTCTCCTTGGGAAAGGCAGTGGCTCCTGGTCAATTCAGTGTAGATGAAGTAAAGAAGATTTCCAAATTAAAGCGCAGTTAAATATCAAACTATTTGAAAAATAAAACATGACAAAGACCTATGCAGTAATTGGAGATCCAATTGATCATTCTTTGTCTCCGTTAATTCACAATGCTGCATTTAGAGAACTAGATATGGATTGTACATTCATTGCATACAGAGTTGCAAAAGGAGAGTTAGAAGATGGAGTTTCTGCATTAAAAAAGATCAATATCAGCGGTTTTAATGTTACAATTCCTCACAAGGTAGACATGATGAAGTTTTTAGACAAAACAGATGAATCTTGCAGTGTGATTGGTGCAGTGAATACTGTTGCAAATGATAACGGAATCTTGAAAGGTTACAATACTGATATGGACGGATTTTTAGAGCCAATTAAAAAAAGAAACATAACCATTAAAGATTCAAGCATATTGCTACTGGGCGCAGGCGGTGCTGCAAGAGCAATTGTTGCAGGGTTTGCAAAAGAAAAAGCAAAAAAAATAGTAATTGTAAATAGAACAAAAGACAAAGCCCAAGATTTGGTAAGCTTTTCACAAAAGCTCGGACTAGATGCAGACACATCCGATATAGATAAAATAGATTATAATTTTGACATCATAGTTAATGCAACATCAATTGGATTGCACAATGAAGCTAGTCCAATTTCTTTTGATGGATTAAGAAAAGGCACAGTAGTGTATGATATTGTTTACAAGCCAATGAATACGGATTTTATTAAAAAAGCAAAAGAAAAAGACGCGACAGTAATTTTTGGATACGAGATGCTTTTAGGACAAGCTACCAGAGCATTTGAGATATGGCATAAAACAGAAGCACCTTATAATGCCATGAAAAAAACACTTCTTGGGGGATTTTGATGGTAAAATCAAAGGCAGTTGTGCACGGTGCAGTTTCAATTGTGAATGCCATAGCAACTGGAAAAGGAGTAACTCTAGGAATATCCCTAAAAGTAGAGGCTATAGTAGAGACAGAACCTGGAAAAGGAGTAACCATAGAATCAGACAGTAAAAATCTCAGCTCACGTCTAATTTTAAAAACAGTTGAAAAGATTGTTCCAAAAAAAGAGTTAGAAAAAAATAAAATTATTGTAAAATTGGATTCAGAAATTCCAACAGGTTATGGTTTGAAAAGCTCTAGTGCAATTTCTTCAGCTGTAGCCCTTGCATGTGCAAAGATCTTCAAACCAAAAGCAACCGACCAGCAAATTTTAGTTGCAGGAGTAGATGCATCAATCGAGTCAAATGTAAGCATCACAGGTGCATACGATGATGCATGTTCTTGCTATTATGGCGGATTCAACATCACAGACAATCAAAGGAGAACAAGAATCTCATCAAAAGAGGCACCAACTAACCTAATTGCAGTAATTTTCATTCCAAAAAACAGAAGGAGGGGAAACATTAGAAAGCTCAAACTATTAGACTCTGTTTTTAATTCAGCATGGGAGCTTGCAAAAAAATCAAAATTTTGGGAAGCGATGACAATTAATGGCCTAGCAACAGCTACGATCCTTAATTCAGATGTTAAAATAATTCCCAGTCTGTTAGAGAAAAACGCACTAGCTGCCTCTGTCTCAGGAAATGGTCCAGCAATTGCAGCAATTACAAAAAAGTCAAATGAATCTAACATCAAAAAAATATTTGCATCACTTGATGGCAAAGTAATAGTTTCCAAAATTAATAACAAAAAGGCAGAAGTTCATGAATTGTAAAGTAGAAAAATCAAAACTAAGTGGCGAAATTTTTTGCCCTCCAAACAAAAGCTATACCCACAGGGCCATTTTTTTGGCATCACTTGCAGGTGAGAATAGCAGAGTAGACAATGTGTTGTTATCTTCAGACACCAAATCTACCATTGAAGCTTGTAAAAAATTTGGGGCAATAATACAAGTTGAAAATTCGTCAATATTGGTAAAAAACCCGGTTGGAACTGCCGAGTTTATGCCTGAAATAGATGCGACTAATTCGGGAACCACCATAAGAATGGCATCTGCCATAGCATCGTTGTTTTCACATGAAACAACCCTTACCGGAGATGAAAGCTTGAAAAAAAGACCCATGCAGCCTTTGCTTGATGCATTAGAAGAATTGGGTGCAAAATGTTCCTCAAATGATGGAAAGCCGCCAGTAAAAATTAAGGGAAAAATATCTGGCGGAGAAGTTTCAATTCCTGGAAATGTTTCGAGTCAATTCATTTCTGCTTTAATGATTTGTGCTCCGCTGACAAAAAAAGGAATAGACTTGAAAATTGAAGGAAATTTAGTTTCCAAGCCATATTTAGATGCAACAATTGCATCAATGAGAAAATTTGGCGTTACTGTTCAAACAGTAATTCCTTACAAAAGTTACAGCATATCACCGCAAATATACAAGCATTGTATGTTTTCAGTTCCAATTGATTTTTCTAGTTTGGCATTACTCCTATCTGCAGCTGTTCTCAATGGAGAAAATGTTTCAATTAGAGGCAGTATTGGAGAGTTGCCACAAGGCGACGAAGTGTTCATAGACATATTAGAACAGCTTGGAGTCAAAGTAAATCTCGAAGACGATAAAATCACAGTAACATCTCCCCAAAAACTCAAAGGAGGTAGATTTGACTTGAGTAATTCTCCTGATTTACTTCCACCGCTGTCAATCTTGGCATTAAACACATCTAGCCCAATTGAAATTGTAAATGTAAAGCATGCCAGATTAAAAGAAACAGACAGAATTGCAATTTTGGCAAGAGAGCTTGTAAAACTTGGAATCAAAGTACAAGAAAAAGAAGAAGGATTAATTTTAGATCCTCCAACCAAACTAACTTCAGCAGCATTAAATTCAGAAAAAGACCACAGATTATTCATGGCATTTTGCATAGCTGGGATTTTTGTCGGAGACTGTACAGTGACTGATCCAGAATCAGTACAAGTATCATTTCCTAATTTCATAGAACAGATGAATAGCATTGGTGCTAGAATTTTAACAGAATAAAAAAGAGAGATAAAAGGCGCGACTCTGTATAGCGTGAAAAGCATTCTCCTCACGCACCTCGTATCTAGACGGGAATAACATGCAATTTTCGCAGAGCCGCGCTAATCATTTATTAGATTTTGCGCTTTTTCTCACAAAATAGTATACGTTATTATGATATTTAAGAATTAAACCAAAAATTTTCAAGATTTAATAGAATTTTTTGTAAAAATTATTTATGCCTGGTAATTTTTGATTATATGATCAAGGAATTATAAACATCAGATGGTTTGATAGATTGTGCCAGGAAGTTCTATTGGTAATAAGCTAATTTTAACGAGTTTTGGCGAAAGTCATGGTAAATGTGTAGGTGCGGTATTAGATGGTTGTCCTGCAGGATTAGAGATTTCTGAAAAAGATATTCAAAAAATGTCAGACCAAAGGAAACCTGGGCAGTCATCCATAACTACTCAAAGAAAGGAAGGCGACAAGGTAGAAATCATTTCAGGTGTTTTTAGAGGATATACCACAGGTGCTCCGATAACTATGGTTATCTGGAATAGTGATCAAAAATCAAAAGATTATGAAGAGCTCAAAAGAAAGCTCCGACCTGGTCATTCAGATTTTCCTGCCATGATAAAGTACAATCACTTCAATGATTATAGAGGAGGAGGTAGGTTTTCTGGAAGACTTACTGCAACACATGTTATGGGAGGGGCAATTGCAAGAAAACTGCTCAAAGTAACACTTGGGATTGAGACTAATGCATTTACTGCACAAATTGGCAAAGTAAAGATGAACAAAGAATTTACTTCAAAGATGGCAAAGTCAATTTACAAAAATGAAGTTAGATGTCCAGACAATTCAACGGCAGAAAAAATGAGAGCTGCAATTGTAGATGCAAGAAAGAAGGGCGATTCTCTTGGAGGGGTTGTAGAATCAATCACTACAAATGTACCCGTAGGACTAGGTGAGCCAATATTTAGTTCACTTGAATCAGATTTAAGCAAAGCAATGTTTTCCATACCGTCTGTAAAAGGAGTAGAGTTTGGTTCTGGTTTTAGAGGTTCAGAATTATTTGGTTCTGAGAATAATGATTTGTACATAGTAAAAAAAGGAAAGATTGTAACAAAGACAAATAATTCTGGAGGAATATTAGGAGGAATTTCAAATGGCATGCCGATTACTATGAGGGTTGCATTCAAGCCAGCATCATCTATTGCAAAAAAACAACAAACAGTAGACATTAAAACAAAAAAGCCAACCACATTACAGATTAAGGGAAGACATGACCCATGTGTAGTTCCCAGAGCTCCACCAATTGTAGATTCACTCGTATCACTTGTGCTAGCTGACCACGCATTACTATCAGGCATTATCAAACCTACGTTGTAACTATGGCAGACATTGTAGATCTTCGTAATAGAATGGATGAGATCACACTAGAAATGATTAAGCTTCTCAAAACTAGAACCGATATTGCCAAAGAAATTGGAAAGGTAAAGATGAACATAGGCAAGGAAGTGACCGACGAGATCAGAGAAGAAAATTTGCGCTCAAAGGTAATCTCATTATGCAATGAAATGAATTTTGATGAATCAATAGCTACAAAGTTTTTGAATTTTTTGTTAAACGAGTCAATCAAAGTACAATCTACTAACAAATCAACACATCTATCGATTTTTCTTAAAGCAAAATCACTAGAAGAGCAAGGCAAGAAAATAATCCATATGGAAGTAGGTGAGCCAGACTTTTTTCCACCACCAATTGTCAAAGAATCATTAAAGTCTGTATATGACAAGGGGTTTTTAAAATACGGGCAAGCTAAAGGATTAACAAAATTTAGAGAAGAATTAGCCAAACATGTTTCCAAAAATTTCAATGTAAATGTAACACAAGAAAATATTATTGTGAGTCCTGGTGCAAGGTTTTCTGTCTTTACAGCAATAACTACGCTGCTGAATCCAGGAGACGAGTTGATTGTAATTGAGCCTGCATGGCCTGCATACAAAGATTGTGCATTAAATGCAGGAGTCAAAGTAAGGACAGTTACCACCACATTAGAAGATTCATGGGAGCCATCCATTGATGAAATTAAAAAGAAAATTAACTCAAACACAAAGATGGTAGTATTGAATTATCCCAATAATCCAACGGGAAAAATCCTATCAGAAGAAATTCAAGATGAGATAGTAGAGATTGCAAAAGAAAACGACATCTATATTCTCAGTGACGAAATTTATTCACAATACTCATTTACTGATTGGAAGAGTATTTTATCGTATAACTATGACAAGAGTATTGTAACACAATCATTTTCAAAATCACATGCAATGACAGGTTTTAGAATAGGTTATGCAATAGCTAAACCGGACATCTTAGACAGAATGGCAAAGCTTGAAGCACTTTGTTTGACGAATGTATCAGAGCCCATTCAATATGTTGCCATGAATGCACTTCAGGCAGACACAAATGAGTTTAGCAATACCATGAGAGCAAGATTGGAAGTGTTAGTAGAAATGGCAAAAAAGGCAGGTCTTGAGTTTGTCAAGCCTGATGGTGCAATGTACCTATTTGCCAAAGTGAATAAAGAAGGATTTGATAGTGTAAGTTTTGCCAATAGTGCTTTGGAGAAAGGCCTAGGCATAGCCCCTGGGCAAGGTTTTGGAAATTATAAGAATTTCATTAGAATCTCAGCATGTCAGGAAGAAGATACCCTACGGGACGGAATGCATATACTTAGCGACATTCTGAAAGAAAGCACATGAGCAAAAAAATTACAATTTTAGGTGCTGGAGGTCATATGGGCCAATGGTTTGCCAAATATTTTCATGAAAAAGGTTATGAAGTAACAGGATATGACTCAGAAAACAAGATTGCTGGAAAGCACATAATTGTTTCAGATTCTCTAGTAGGATCTATTCTAAAGGCAGATTACGTTGTATTATGTACACCTACAAGGAGAACCCCAGAAGTAATCAGACTAATTGCAAAAGAGATGAAAAGAGGAACCTATCTAATAGAAATCTCATCTGAGAAATCAAAGACAGTATCAGCATTATCAAAAATTCCTGCAAAAATAAATCCAATCTGTATTCATCCAATGTTTGGACCTGGCGTAAAATCAATTAAAGGAAAAAACATTATTTCTGTTCCAATTAAAGATGCAAAAAAGGAACTAAGTGTGGCAAAATCTCTGTTTCCTGATGCAAATTTTGTTACAATTGATGCATCCGAACACGATAAGAAAATTGCCGTAATTCTAGGTCTCACTCATCTATTGAATCTATGTTTTGCAAACATAATATCAAAAGATGAAAAGATTACTCTTACAGAAAAAATGTCAGGCACTACTTTCAGAGTCCAAAAGGTTCTAGCAGAAAGTATAATGACAGAGTCCCCAGAACTAATCGAAACCATCATAGCTAATCCTGAAATTCGCAGGGTTGCAGAAGAATTTTGGAAAGATGTTGGTAGATTGTTAGCTGCTGTTCAAGAATCAAAGACAGAAGAGGTTGTAAATTATATAAAATCCTGTCAAGAGAGGTTGTCTGAAAACACAGACCTGCAAGATTCTTACAAAAAGCTATCAAAAATGGTAAAACATGTTGAAAAATAGGCATGAGAGCAACAAGAATAGTCACATCTTTTCTTAAAGATGAAGACAAGTTCCTCATTTTAAAAAGAAGTAAAAAAGTAAAAAGCATGAAAGAGTTATGGGCAGGAATTAGCGGAATTATTGAAAATAACGAAGAGCCACTATCAAGGGCTAAAATAGAAATTTACGAAGAGTTAGGAATCAAAGAAAAAGAATTGAAACTTGTAAAAGCTGCTGAAAAATTACGCATCATCTCCCCACAATACCAAAATCACGAATGGGAAGTTTTTCCGTTCTTGTTTGAAGTGAAAAATCCTGACATCAGATTAAATTGGGAAAACTCCGAATACAAGTGGATCAACAAAAAAGAATTGAAAAATTATGAGACGGTTCCAAACTTGGACAAAGTTTTATTCAATTTGTTGTAAGTTTTCATTATCTTTTTCATATTTTCTCTGCTGAGGTAACATGACATAGACACATGCACCTCCACACATAGTACATGGAACATTATTTCCTGGGTGCTGACCAGTCCTACTGTGTATTCGTGCTGCCTCTTCAGGATCAATAGATAGTGCTAATTGTTTTTCCCAATCCAGTGTTCTTCTTGCCTCACTCATCTGCATGTCCCACTTGATTGCTTTTTCACGAATCTTTACCAAATCTGCAGAGTGAGCTGCAATTCTATAAGCAATCAGTCCAGCTTTTACTTCTTCTGTATTTGGTAGGGCAAGATGTTCTGAAGGTGTAAGATAACATAATAGATCTACTCCTTCTGCAGCAGACACTGCTGCACCAATGGCACTAGCAATATGATCATGTCCTGATGCAATATCTGTCACCAAAGGCCCCAAAACATAGTATGGAACATCACCAATCAGAGATTTAGCTAATCTTACATTTGCAGCAACCTCATTTAATGGCACATGACCTGGTCCTTCAACCATTACCTGAACATCTTTTTCATGAGCTCGTTTAGTAAGACGTGCTACATTTATCATCTCTTGAACCTGTAACTCATCATGCGAATCTAAAATCGAGCCTGGGCGTAATGCATCTCCTAAGCTAAATGTAACATCATATTTTCTTGCAAGTTCTACCAAGTAATCATAATGAGCATAGTAAGGATTTTCCTTGTCATATTTTAACATCCACGCAGCAGTTAAAGTTCCACCTTTACTGACAACACCACCATACCTTTGTACTTTGAGAATTCTTTTTGCAATGTCTTTTGTAATTCCACAGTGGATTGTAGTATAATCTACACCATCTTTTACATTATTTTCAAAAGCCTTAAGGAAATCATCTTCAGTGAGGTTTAGAGGATTTTTGTGTACTTCAACACCGTAATTATATGCCTCATAGATAGGGACGGTTCCAAAAGTGATAGGTGCTACATCTAATAGCGACTGTCGGATTTTTTTTACATCACCGCCATCGCTCAAATCCATAATGGTGTCTGCATGATATTTGACTGCGGTTTTGGCTTTCTCTATTTCTTCGTCAAGATTTACATTCAAAGTCGATGTTCCAATATTGACGTTAACTTTTGTTTTTAGTCCTTTGCCAATCCCAACATTGTGGATTTTTTGTTTTCGTGCATTATTGCTGGGAATAATTATTGAGCCTTTAGCAATTTTAGAAACAAGCCAATCCAGAGTAACATCTTCGTCTTTTGCCACTTGTTTCATTTGTTCTGTAGGAACTCCCCTTCTGGCAGAGCTCATCTGAGTACTCATCAAATTATCTACGATTTTACCTGATTTAAACAATCATCTAATTAAATAGGATGTAAAATTTTTGATGCCGTATTAAAATAATCGATCCGGCTAATATCATACAAAGATGAATTAGAACAGATAAAGATAAGATTACAACTTGTAGACACATGAATTTACTCACCATAGGCGGTTCTGACCCCTCGTCAGGTGCTGGAATACAAGGAGATGTAAGAACATTTTCTTCTTTAGGGGCTTTTCCATTAACGGTAATTACATCGATAACTAGTCAAAATACATCTAATTTCCAATCTAGCGAACCTGTTTCAGAAAAAATGATCAAAAAACAAATTGCTTCTCTTATGTTAGATTTC
>CAYWRD010000041.1:0-9998 GCA_964460675.1 uncultured Nitrosopumilaceae archaeon | reverse complement strand
AAATAAAGCTTAGTTTTGATATTGTTTTAATTTGGCATTTGACTCTTCCAAAATTTCATGTAATCTCTTATGCCATTCCTCAAATCCATCAGGAGAATCTGGATAGTTGTAGTAATGCTCAGTTAGCTTTTTGTTTTGTTGAGTGGTGAATCTAAGCCCATCTGCTAGTTTTTTGTTTAGAGCCCCCCGAATAACCATTCCTATTTTGCCTAATGTGCTAAAGTCTGGATGTTCTCCTTTCGAAATTGCTTCTACGTCCAAATTTCCTAGAAAATGCTTCATTCCATAACTGATCTGTTCATTAGTCAAACTTTGAATTAATCTTCGAAAAACCTCAAGACCTGCCGTCTTGTAACCATATTCATTGATAAATTCTTTATTATAACTCCATAATCCCTTTTCTGTAACATCGTTGGATTGAATGGCATTAACTACGCATTTGCCAACTATGGTTCCTGCAACTAACGCTGGCCCTATTCCTCCTGCATCAAGTGGTTTTGGCATCCATGCTGAATCTCCCACTAAAACAAATCCATTTGCTACCATACAATCGTTTTGTCTTCTTACAGAAACCTGAAAATTTCCCGTAGCATTGTGAACGTCTTGTTCATCTGTAGATAGTCGTGGATTCGTTATTGCTTTGTTTCTTGCAACATATTGATCAATTAGTGTTGAAACATTATCTTGTTTTCCTAATCTTTTGTTTCTTTTTTCTAAAAGCGATTTTTCAACTCCTAAACCAATATTTACTTTGTTTTTTCCTTTAGGAAATACCCATCCATATCCCCCTGGAGCAATATCTTGATCTAAATGAATAATACAATAATCAGGATCAAATTCTGTCAAATCATCCTCGCCTTTATCAAAATACATGATGTGTCTACCAGTTGATTCTACATCGTGTCTGTCAACTCTCTTTTCCATTTTTGTTGTGTTTGAAATTTGGTTACGTAGCATTGATGTCATTCCTGTGGCATCAATTACAACTTTGGCAGTTTTCTTGTATGGTTGGTTTGTTTTTTTATCTATTCCTTTAACACCTACAACTTGGTTTCCATCATAAACAAGTCCTGACAAATTAATTTCAAAATCAAATTCTACTCCCATAGAGTGAGATCTTTCATTTTGTTTTTGAGGCAGCATCTGTCTGTTTAGCATATATCCATCACCGTCAAATGGGATGGAAGTTTCCCTATCTGGAGAAAATGCCATAACTCCCTTTACTTTATGTTCGATCTCTGGCTCTCCCCATTTTACCTTAATTCTATCAGTCATGAAATCCACTGCTTCTTTACTAACTGCATCTCCGCAAATCCAACCACTTACACTTTTTTGACCTGGTAGATTTGATGGACTTCTATCTATTACTAGGACCTTAAGTCCTTGATTCGAATAATGAGAAACTGATTGAGCAGCTATAGTACCTGCTAATCCCCCACCTGCAACAATTACATCATAATCGGACACAATAGAAAGCCACGGTCATCCGTATTTAAAACAATACCATATAGCAAGATCAAATTAATTAAAAAATTGAATCAATTCGGGGTCGGTTCGTCGCGGCGTCCTCACGGCTTTCGCTCAGACTGGAGCGGCTTTTATTTCCTCATTCCCGATTCATAATGGTATTATTCATATTTAATTTAGTTGGAGGGCCGAAAAATTTTTGAAAAAATTTCGAGTTTGTCTTTTTTGTTATAGATAGGAGTTGATATTTTTATTTTTAGAGGATCTTTTTCTCTAAATTCTATTTTTCCTTTAATGAAATCTTGTTTGTTTAATCTTAAATGCAAAGTTGAATTGTCAATTCTCTTTTCCAGATCCTCTAAAATTTCATCAATCTGTTCCTTTGTTAGTTGTTTTATTAATCTACTAAGAAATACTTGGGCTTCTTTTTTATCTATTTTTGCTCTTATTATTGTAATGGGGTTATCATAATGTCCTGTAAGATTTTGTATACTGAACTTTTCTTGCTCCAAGAAAAAAAATTCTTCAAAACTAGTTATGAATTTGGAAATATCTTCTGTCGCATGAATAATTACATCAATTGTTACTTGTAACTTATTTGCCATTTTTGGGAGACAAATATCAAAAAACCTATGCTTCTAGCAAGGCTATTTCTTTTTCAGCTGTTCTAATAAGTTTGACTTTTTCCAAACCAACATGTCTAATACGGATTAATTTTTTTGCTGCAGCCATAATATCTGAATTGATCTTTCCGTAACAAGTTGCCTGAACAAACTGATCAATTGTCATTTCAGGAACTGTCTTGTTTATGATGTCTCTTGCTATCAATCTTAATGCATGTTTTCTGGATGTATTTAGTTGTCTATGGGTAAGAGCAATCACTTTGATTCTAAAGATGTATCCGTCCTTAGTTTTAGTATCTATGATGAAATTTACTTTCGATGAACCTCTTCTTACGAGACTTCTCAAAAATTCTTTTGAATATTCGTATCTTTTGAAAATTGTAGATGCCTTATCACCATCTACCTTATCTATTTGGAAGTAAATTTTGTATTGATGTTGGGATGGATCTCCTTTCAAAATATCATATAGTGTGACTTCTATTACTCTGCCCTTGGCATTTTCATCATCAGTGATTGGTACGTATGCTACTGGAATGTTGTTAAATGAGTCTGGAGCATGTATTGTAATCCATCGTTTTTCTCTCCACTTGTCTTTAACTCTGGTCTTTCTACGTGCCAATTACTAACGACCTTCAAATCCAAAATATAAGGGTATGTGGTTAGATCAGGTCTTTTCCAATATATTTTTGCAAAATTTTGGGGACTGTAATGTGACCATCTTCGGTTTGATTATTCTCTATTATTGCTACCAATACCCTTGATGTTGCAACAAGAGTACTGTTTAAGGTGTGCAAATATTTGGTTGGCTCATTTGTTTTTTCCCTATATCTGATCCTTAATCTTCTTGCTTGATACTCTAAACAATTAGAGCATGAAACTATCTCTCTATAGGCACTTTGACCTGCCATCCAAGCTTCAATATCATATGTTTTAGCTGATATCTTTCCCATATCTCCAGATGAGAGTAGCATAACTCTATAAGGAATCTCTAATTTCTGATAGAATTCCTCAGCTATGGACAACATATTTTCGTGTTCTTTCCAAGAATCTTCAGGACGTGTAAAAACAAACTGTTCAATTTTTTCAAACTGATGTACTCTGAAGATGCCTTTTTGGTCTCTTCCATGAGCACCTGCTTCCTTTCTAAAACATGGGCTTACCCCCGCATATCTTTTAGGTATCTGTTGACCTGTTATGATTTCGTCAAGATGCATTGCAGCTATAGCGTGCTCTGACGTTCCTATCATGTATAGGTCCTCTTCTTCTATTTTGTAGATTACTTCTTCAAAATCTTCAGCAATTACTGCTCCTTCCATGGCCTCTTTTTTTATCATGTATGGTGGTTGAACTAAAGAATAATTTTTTTCAACTAGATAATCTATAGCATAATGAATTAAGGCTTGGTTGAGTCTCACTAGATCGTCTTTCAGATAATAAAATCTTGCACCTGCTACTTTTGCAGCTCTTTCTAAATCTATTAGACCTAGATTTTCTGCAATATCTATATGGTTTTTTGGCTCAAAGTCAAATTTTGGGATTTTCCCCCAATCTTTTACTAACTTGTTTGCTGATTCATCTTTTCCAATAGGTACTGACTCATGTATGATATTAGGAATGGTAAATGCTAGTTGCCTGTACTTTTTTTCATTTTCAATCTGTAACTGTTCTAGTTCAGAAAGTTTTTCAGAGACTCTTTTCATCTCAGTTAATAATTCTGTTGCATCTTTTCCTGCTTTTTTGTACTCAGAAATTTTTAGACCTACCTCGTTTTTCTTTTTACGTAATTCATCGGTTTTTTGAATATCTTCTCTTCTTTTTTGATCAACCGCAATCAACTCCTCAAGATCATAATCTACTCCTCTAGCTTTTAGCATGTTTTTAATGGATTGGGGATTTTCTTTGATTAGTTTAGGATCTAGCATTAATCAATCACCTTCAATGCAACTTGAATATGAGAAAGAACTTCATCAACAGTCCCAATTAATTTTTTCATACTGTCATCACTTTGGAAATTAAACACTAGCTTATCTTTTTGATTTTCTACCTTCATGCTAAGTCCTTTTGGAAAGTCTATGTTATCTGGTTCCAAGGCCTTTTTCACAGACTCAGACTTTTGTTTTGTTATGTTATTGAGACTCACTTGTACTTGACATCTTATTGACATTGGCTTCCAAATAGTCTAAAAACTCATTTAATTTGTCTTTGGTTATTTTTGCACCTGCTGCTGCATCATGGCCTCCTCCTACACCTTCAAATTTTTCTGCACCGACTCTCATTAATTCGCTTAAATTGACATTTGATTTACAGTTAAATGATTTTCTAGATGAAAACTTTATTGTATTCTCATCTCCTCCTGTTCTGAGTATTATTATTTTTCCAGCATTTTTTGGAGATCCTGCCATTAAAGATGATATCGTCCCAGTCATAGTTTCTGGAACTATCCCTTCTCCATTTACCATAACATAGGTTGAGTTGTCTGATATTCGCCATCTTTCATTGGCTAGTATGTTCATGTAGTTTCTAATCATCTTGCGATATTCGGAGAGAATCCCTTCTCCTTCTTTGAGGATTCTATTTCTGTCTCCCATACAAACAGCAATTCCTACTCCTGATTTGTTTATTCTTCCACAGGAATTCAACATGGTCGAAAACTCTCTTCCGTCTCTTAGAAAACTCCTTTTGTCTTCTTGTGGAAAAGTGTATGTATATCCAATTAATTCTGACATTATGTCTGTGGCATTCTTTCCAGACGTAAATTTTGTAATGGCTTCAATTACCTTCCTTTTCTCGTCTTCATTTAGCTCAGCAGGTACCCTCCATCTACCTCCGTCTTTTAATTGAATTCCGGAGGAATTCAGAATTGAAAGACACGTATCTCTATTCCATGTCAGTCCTTCGATGAAAGGCTGTGAGGTAAATGCTAAGGCGTCTGGTAGTGGCCTAGTCTCTCTTCCTACCAATAAAAGATCTAAATCAATATCTAGTAATCCTAATTCTTTTGCAGTATTTGCAATCTCAAAGTTTTTTCCCATAAAAGATTTTTTTTCACCTTGATCTTGCCTATCTCCCAAAGCAGATACAACTGCAATTGAAGATAAATCAGAATTTTTCTCATCTAATGCAGTAGCAGCAAGATATGCCATTCCTCCAGCACATATTTCTACACCACCATCGATACCATATTTCCATGCATTAATCACATTAGGATTTTCTTGCTCTTCTTCTGAAATTTGATGATGGTCTAAAACGATCCAATTGTCATTTAGTTCTTCTTTTAGTTCTTCTGCAAATCCACCTGCAAGATCCGTAATTACTTGAAATTCTCTTGCATCTTTTTTTAGACTTTTGATAATATTACTACTGAACTCCTTTGACGTTCTAACAGTACAGTTTGCCCCTGCTCTAATTAACGCCTTAGTAATAATGCTACCAGATGTTAATCCATCACAATCGATATGAGTTGTTACAGCTATTGATTTTTCAGATTTTATACAATCAGTAATTTTATCTGTGAATAAGGAAAGTGAGTCATCTAACGAAAAAGCCATCACTCTAACTGAGCGACCACGGATTTATATTTCCAGTTTTTAGGAATTTGTCCTATTTTTTTGTAATAAACAGATAATCTGTGTACTTTGGCTTCTATTAATTCTAGAGAACGTACATTTCTACGGTCCCCTTTGTTGGCCTTTAGATGTTTTTGAAGTCCTACTGCTTTTTTTACGATATTTTCAAGGTCTTCGGGCATTTCAGGTCTGAGATCATTCTCTTTTAGAATTTCGCCAACTGATTTTTTTGTTATCGGTTTGACCAATGGGATAGAATGTTGATCTCGTAACTTTATTCCAATCTGACTTGGAGTAAGTCCGTCTTTGGCATACTTTATCACTAATTCTTCTACCTCCTTTGGACTTTGAGAAATCCATGAAGGAGCTCTTATAGTCACTGGTCTAATAGAATGTGACTTTCCATGTCGGTGTGTATGCATTCTTCCCATGCAGGTTCCTGACTAGGAAACAAAATTAAACGTTACTTATCCGGATCTCGTACCAAAAATTATTAGTTTTGAACCAAAGAAAAAAAGTTAAATAACTATCTGAGCCTTCCAACGACAGGTAAACGGTATGAATAAGAAATTACTTATCGCAAGTGTCTTTGCCATTTATGTAATAGGTTACTCTGTTGCATATGGTACAGCTGGCGTTGCTTATGCTCAATACATGGGTAACGTCGGTGGTGCAGGTGAGACCGGAGAATACACACTTGAGGAGAATCTCGAGCTAGCAAGACGTAGAATCGAAGCAGCCGAGGCTAATCCAGCAAGTGGTTCAGGAACTCCATACCTCGATGCTAGCGGTGTAGTTGGTGCATCAATTATTGCAGGAGCAGTATTTGGTGGAATTGCAACAGCCTTCTTTGTAAGAGCAAGATCAGGCAAATACGCCGCAATGGGCAGAGGTTAAATCAATACCTCCTTTTCTCTATTTTCTTAGATATCTCTAGTGTGTTTGCTGATCTCGTACTTTTTGATAATGACAGAAATCTATATATCGTACAAATATGCCCGCATTATTGATGACTCCTATCATAGGAACTTTCCTAAGTATCCTGTCAACACTAACAGGTCAATTAGGTCCAAACTATGATCCACTATTCTACGATGTTATGATATACATCTTTGGAACCATGATGTTTACAATATTCCTACTAGGAATTATTGCATTCTGGTTACGTGTTCACGGATGGGCTTACAAAGACAACCGTGAAAGATGGGTCGACGAATTGGACAGACACTTTGAAAGAGAAGGTATTGGCCTAATTCCAGACAATGGAAAATACTGGTAAAAACCACTTCTTTTCTTCTTTTCATTATTTTTCAAATCTCTAGTTTTTTGATTATGTAAGTCTTGAATCTGAAGTCCTTATTCTTCAGGCAAAAAGTCTCGGTCTTTTGATTCGTCATAATCTTTTGAGGTAAATTCTGCTTTGTAGTGATACCCATCTTGGAATGGATGGTTTATGAAATGGGGTGATTCTTTACCATTCACATAAATTGTAGATTTGGATTGATCCATGTCTCTTAATGGAAAGTCCCACATCCACAAAAAGTGACCTATTTCAAATGGATATTCTTCTATCCATTCTGCGTAGATTACCCCGTCATCAGATAATGTATACATGGTCCTTTGACATCCGTCATCAAATCCAACATTGGCTGGAATTACTGCTTTTTGTCCATCAACCCATAACTCCAAAGTGGCAGAAATTTTGTATGGTGTTTCCCTATCGTTAATGCATACTTTGAGTGGATTATCTGTATTCACCCACTGCTGAATAGCTGTACTAGCTGCTGCAACTGATATGCCTATTATGGCCGTGATGATGAGAAACTTTATTGTCTTTTTTCTCTTGTATGGATCTCCCATTCCAGGCCAAATCATACGAAGAACTTTTGGAAGATTCCATAAAGTCCTTTCCTTTAACTGTCCATAATCTCTAAAGTGTCAAATTGATCTTGATGATCTGCCAAAAAATACGTAATTTCATCAGAATCAATTTCTACCCATTCTGACTCACCTTTGTATGGTAGGTAATCTTCAACAAAAATATCCCCTGGTCCAGTAAATCTGACGATGACTTTGTTTTTTTTTGGAGTTATGCCAAATGGAAGTTTTAGTACTTTGCCGCGCCTTTGATCTTGGATGTTTATTTTGTATTTATCCGTTCGAAATTCAACTTCTCCAAAAAAATACGATTGAAAAATATCTATCTTGATTATTTTAAAATCTAGCAATGTTTTTTGTATTGTATTCTTCTTGAAAAGACTTTGTCAGTACTTTACGCTAGACGTGTCTTTTGACTAAAATGAAAAGGAAAAGGTAGGGTTGTTTAGATTACTTGCCAGGGTCGTGTTGCAAACGTGATTACATATCCAACACCAATGATAATTGATTGATATGCAATGTTTGTATAAGGAATTGGTTTGATGATTGGTTCACCTTCTACGACAACTGTTTGACCTGGACCGAGTCCTGGACCTACATTAGCTACGTTGAGTTGTGTGTGTACGTGATATACACCTGGCTCAAGTGCTTTTGCGGAAATAGAATAATCTGTAACTGAGTTACCTGGAATGTCAAAGACGTTTCCTGGTGGATCTCTTGCTAAGACTTCCCATCTATTTCCTGCATTTGTAGATTCAGAGAAAATGGATATCCATCCTCTAAGGTCTCTTTCTACTAGACTGACTAATTGACCTTGTAGAGTCAAAGTTTCGCCAGTTTGTAGGGATTGTCTGTTAAAGGTTTCATCTTCAATTCTGATAAAACGACTCTGAAGTTGTGCTTGGACACCGTGTGCTTCTGCAGTTGGTAAAATTGTTTCAACCCAGTTGAAACCAATGGTACCTAATGCAAGTACTACACTGAGTCCTAATACGATTAGTTTTTTGTCGACCATAGTTATCCCTTAATATTCTGGAAGATGATTGACATCGTTATATGTTTTACCTTATTGACGAGGATCGATAACTCCACTATTATGATATACATCAATGTTAAACAATGAAATCAGAGAAAAAAGTAATGAAATTATTGGATAAAAAAAATTATTTTATTAAATTTTTTCATTTTTCTAATTAAATACAGTATAATTTTTTCATAAAAAACCTAAATTTTTGAACTCTTGCTTTATATGTCAAATTTACACCTCTTGAACTATGGCACAGATGCCCGCATTAATCCCAAAAGAAGTTGAGATTCAGAGACTTAAGAAAATCTGGCTCATCGTTATTGCTATGGGATCTACTGCAGCATCAGTCGAAGTAGATAACTTCGTTGATGGTTCACTACATCAGACATCTATCAGAGATAGTGCATTTACACCAGCACACTGGTGGCTATATTCTCACTTTATAGCTCTACCACTTGGTTGGGGTTCTGTTGCTATCTATGATAGAAGAGTACCAGTTCTCAGAGGTCCAAATAACTCTATGAACACTGGTTTGAAGATGACTATTCTAGGTTACCTTGCAACCATGTTCACAATTGGAGTCAATGAGATGTGGCACTTCTGGTTTGTAGAGGAAATCTTTGCAGTACCAAATCACTGGATGTTTAACATGGGTGTAGTAGTTGCATTCATGGGTGCACTCGCATACGTAGTCAGAGTATATGCTAGACTCGTAGAATTAGGTGCAGAAACTCCAGGTGAGAACCCATATGTTGCTGAAATGTACAAGATGGCTCTAGAAGGCAAATTGTACAGTAGAGCAATCCCATAGACAAAAAATGTGCAAAACGCACTTTTTTCTTTTATTCATTTTTCACTAAGCCGTAGATCGTACTTTTTCCCACTTTTAAGAAAGACTTAAAAGGATTCTTTATCGAATATTTTGCAGAATGACTCTTCCGAAAGGATTCGGCTCTGGCGGAGGCGCAGGTGGTGCATCTAGCGCAGACGTCGAGAAGATGATAGGTAGACGTGTCGAGAACATGACTGGTATGATTACTCTTGCATACATAGCAGCTTGGTTGGCGACTTTTGGTGGTACTGCAGCAGGATATTTCTATTATCCTTGGGCATATCCAACACCAAGTGGACACTTTGCATTCATTGTCCTCTCAATCATTGAGGGAATTGGATACATATTCTGTGTTAAAGTCAGCGAAGAAGGCTCAAACAAGAGTAGTAACGGTATAGTTGCAGCAACTATTGCAGGTACTGCAGTAGGTACAGTAATCATATCACTATACGTAGGAAACTAGAAGGATTATCCTTCAGAAACTTCTCTTTTTCATTTTCAATTATCTAAAAAATATCTAGCTGTTTTGTGTAAACGACGATCTTCATAGCATCCCTAAAATTTTATATACTGACCCTATCCTGTACAGATTAATGGTCTGGCTT
>CAYWRD010000040.1:0-10246 GCA_964460675.1 uncultured Nitrosopumilaceae archaeon | reverse complement strand
CAGTTTTTGATCCACGGTACACTTTGGCTCCAAACGTTTTTGCAATTAATTGAGAACCCAAACAAACACCAAGTACTGGAATATCTTTTGATACACAATCTCGAATTAGTTTTTGTTCATCTTTTAGATATGGTAAATCATCATTTGCACTTTCTGGTGCACCCAAAATAACGACTAAATCATAATCTTTGTTTGGTAATGATTCGTCTTTTGCATGAATTGATTCTGTATGATATTCGTTTTTTTCTAAAAGTTCGCCTAAATAACCAGAACCTTCGATTCTAGTATTTTGAACAAGTAAAACGTCTTTCATTTAAAAAAATTTAGTAAAACTTCTTTTAATATGTTGAATCTAATTATATCGTGCTTGTAACAGAGCAAGAAATCGAAGATTTGAGAAAGTTTGTTTCTCAGTTAAATTCTCAAAAAAAGTGTGCAATAATAGTAGAAGGTAAAAGAGATTCTGCAGCTCTGAGAAAAATCGGACTGTCTGGCAATGTTTTAGAATTTCACAGGTTTGGAGGAATGATAGACTTTGCAGATTCGGTTGCAAAATATGAACAGTTAATCATTCTTTTTGATGGTGATCGAAAGGGACGATACCTTACAGGAAAAACAATTCAGTTGCTACAGAGAAGAACTAAAGTTGATTTGAAATACAAACAAAAGCTAAATGCCATAACAAAGGGAAAAATTAGATTTATCGAGCAGTTAGTTTGTTACGAGAGTTATCTGGTCTAAGGCCAGTTGCCTCTTTGTTTGTAGGCATCAACTACACGCTTTACTGAAACTGCCATAGCAGCGCGTCTCATTTCAACCTTCTTTTTAATAGACATTTCATACGTATCATTGAATCCTTTGACAAGGTGGTTTTCCATCTTTGTTGCTACTTCGTCAAATGACCAATAATATCCCATGTTGTTTTGTACCCACTCATAGTATGAAATAGTAACACCGCCTGCGTTAGCTAAAATGTCAGGGATTACAATTATCTTCTTTTTGTAAAGTATTGGATCTGCTTCAGGTAGTGTTGGGCCATTTGCAGCCTCACCAATAATTTTACATTTTATACTTTTAGCAATTTTTGCATTAATTTGATTTTCCAATGCGCCTGGAATCAAAATATCACATTTTGTAGTGAGTAGTTTTTCAGTAGATACTTTGCTACTTCCCTTGAATCCTACAACAGTTCCTTTCTTCTTTTTCCATTTTTCAAGCTCAGACATTTTCATTCCTTTTGTATTAATGATAGAACCCTTAGAATCAGAAGCACCAATAATTACACAGCCCATCTTTTCTAGATATTCACCAGCAAAGGTAGATGCGTTTCCAAATCCCTGCAATACAACAGTTGCTCCTTTCAGATCTAGTTTGAGTTTCTTTGCAGCTTCTCGAACACAGTATGCAGTTCCCAAACCAGTTGCAACGTTTCTTGCCAGAGAACCACCCATGATAAGAGGCTTGCCAGTGATTACTCCTGGTTGATGTGTATTGCCGTGAAGTTTTCCAAATGTGTCCATAATCTGACTCATTTCATCTCCTGCAGTGTAAACATCAGGAGCTGGAACATCCTTTTGTGGACCAATAATTTCTGAAATCATAAATGCAAATCTTCGGGTTAATCTTTCTAATTCACCCTTGCTTAGTTTTTCTGTTTTTGGGTTTACATAGATTGCACCTTTTCCACCACCAAGTGGAATGTCTGCAATTGCAGTCTTCCAAGTCATCCATGCAGAAAGTGCCATTACCTCTCTTTCCATGTATTCAACGCCACCTTCTGGGTTGAAATATCTGATACCACCCTTGTAAGGACCTCTGTCGTTGTTGTGTTGACTTCTAAAACCAGTAAATACACGAATCTTTCCATTATCCATCTTTACTGGGATTTTAACGCGAAGAACTTTGTTTGGCGTTGCCAAATAGTCTCTTAATCCTTCATCTTTAATTCCTAAAATATCACATGCGTCATGAAGCTGTTTTGTGGCATTCTCAAAAGGATCTGCTTGAAGCATGTATCGATAATCAGATATGTGTATATTTAAGTTTGGTTGGATTTGGCGATCAGTTTCTTAATAAAATAAGTTATGAGATTAAAGATATACCTTTTTGTGATTCAGTTTTCGTTGCAGCTTATCTATTGCCTCATCTAATGCCATGATATTCATTTCCAAATAGTTTGATAGATGAAATATTGCCCCATATTTTTCACCAATTCGTGAGACCATATTGTTTTTCTCCAAAACTTTCATGTGATGTTGAACTGCCTTGTAATCAATCTCAAGTTGTTGGGATAGTTGATGAGTGTTGTATGGCTTTTCAAGTAAGAGCATGATAATACTTAGTCTAGTAAAACCTCCCCTTGTTCCGGTAAAAAGAAAGTTCAAAAGCTTTCTTGTCTGTTTATCAGGCTTTCTATGTTGAGTTTCTGGCTGAGATCTAATAATTTCTTTGAATTCAAGTAATTGTGCGGTGCTCATATCTCTGAATAAATTATTGTAAATTAGTTTAAAACACTATTTCCAGATCTTTACCAAATCTAGCCTTAATTCACGCATGATTACCCTTAAATTAACTGATATGCGACATGAAATGAAATGATGGCTTCTCGTGGTTATGATATGACGCCTACCATGTATTCTCCTGATGGTAGAATTTACCAAGTAGAATATGCAATCGAGACAGTAAAACGCGGCACACTAGCATTAGGTGTAGCCAGCAAAGAAGGAGTAATAATGGCAGTCGAAGAAAAACCAAGAGCACTACAGACTTCGAATGTAACTCAAAAAATATTTCAAGTCGATTACCATATCGGAGTAGCTGCAGCAGGCTACATACCAGATGCACGAGTTCAAGTAGAAAATGCCAGATTTTTCTCACAAGGCAATAAAATGACCTATGATGAATCAGTAGAGGTGGGAACAGTTGCAAAGTATTTAGCTGATCAATCACACCAGTTCACCCAATACTCTGGAGTCCGACCAAACGGAGTCGCACTGATCATTGCAGGAGTAGACCAGAAAGGACAATCACTATATGTTACAGATCCAAGTGGAACTTATGTTCAATATGCAGCAATTGCAATCGGAGCAAGCTCAGATGAAGTAAACACTTTCTTAGAAAAACATTACGATGAAAACATGAATTTAGAAGACGCAGCAGCTCTTGCAGTAGCAGCAATTAATCTCAAAGCAGAAAAGAAAGAAGGCATAGACCACATAAAGATGGCAAAAGTTACTGCCGATAAAAAGACTTTTGAAAAAATTTCAGAAGAAGATTTGAAAAAATATTCTGAAGTCGCATCACAAAAATTCCCACAATCTTAAGTTGAAGATAATAATTTTTACAGCATTTCAAAATTGATGTGTTATGGGGCTAGGAAGTTATTGGGGAGAAGTTTTAGATGTACTTCGTGAAATAATTCCTGTTTATGACAAAGTAAATTCCTACATATCTTTAGGAAAAGACGTAGAACACAGAAACAGAGGAATTTCTGGCAGAGTTTTACCCGGAAACAATGTCTTAGATGCAGGTTCAGGGTTTGGCAACATGTCAAAAACTGCTGCCAAGTTATGCAATGATGACATTGCCATCACACTTTATGATCCACTGGTTCCAATGTTAAAAAACACCAGCACATACTTTGACAAAACACCTAACATGGCAAATGGTGTTTTCGAACACATTCCATTCAAGGAAGAAGAATTTGATGCAGTATTGTGCGGTTATTCATTGCGAGATGCAATAAACTTGCGAATTGCAATATCTGAAATCCACAGAGTGTTAAAGAAAGGAGGAAGATTTGTCATAGTCGATTTAGGAAAACCAGATCATCCACTAATTAGATTTGGAGTATCATTTTATCTTAGATTGATCCTACCAATTCTGGCTTTTATTGCAGGAGGAAGACTTGGATTAAAGTTTGCGACTCTATATGGTACTTACAAAAGATGGCCGCAAAACAAGAAACTAGAAGGACTTTTACTTGAAAAATTCTCGCGTGTTGAATTTGACAAAGACCTCATGGGTGGCGCCATAATGGTTGCAGCATACAAATGAAACTAACTCTAATTTTCGTTTTCATTACAGCGATGATCATAGGCATATCTTATGGTATGCACGGTCCAGTACTGCCTGTTTTTGCAAAAAATGTAATTGGCGCAAATTATTCTGAGCTTGGTTTTATCGGATTTGCAAATTTTATTCCATACATGTTCATTCCATTGTTTGTTGGAGTTTTATTAGATAAATTCAACAACGGCTATCTTTTAGCAATAGGCGCTGCAATAAACTCCTCATCTATCTATTTGCTATCAATTGCTCAATCAGTGCCTGAAATCATGACTTTTAGAATAATGACAGGTATTGCCCACGCCTTTTTTTGGCCACCATGTCAGTCCATAATATCTAATGTAAGCAATGAAGAAAATCGTGTAAGAAATCTCTCTTTGTTTACCATGTTTTTTGTAATTGGTTTTATGATTGGTCCACTTGCAGCATCCATGATACTAGAAGTAGACATTACATATCGTGTTTTGTTCCAAATTACAGGATTTGTTTTGGCTACGGCCATAATTTCAGCAATACTGGTATCTAGAAGAAACATCACAAATCATCAAGAAAGGTTTTCTTTTGCTGCACTAAAACAGATAAAGAATTTTCCAATAGTAGTAATTTTAGTAGTGTTTTTTACTTCAACGTTTGGAGTAATTCTTTCAATCTATCCTGCCTTCTTAAACGATAATGGAATGTCAGACAATGATATTTTATTGATTTATTTTGTATTTGGAATATCAAGAGTAGTTACACTAGTTTTTGGTGGAAAATTATCCAAACATACAAGCAAAGCTCTTGTTGCTTGTGCATTTTATGTTTCAATCGGTTTGCTAATTTCAACTGTAGCTGATACCACACTAGCATTCAGTATAGCAATGCTTTCTATGGGTTTTGGCTTTGGAGTATTTTCTCCGTTAACTTTGGGAGTAGTATTGAGCAAAACAAGAAAAGCAATATCTGGCAAAGTTATTGGTTCATACGAAACTGTATTTGGAATTGGATGGGTGGTTGGTCCTACCATTGGCGGTCCGCTAATTGAATCCTATGGAAATGAATTTGCATATTTTGTATTTGGAATAATAGGTATAGGAATTGCAATTTTAGCTGCTATTAAGAGAAACAGACTAGAACCTAAAAAAGCAGAATCAATAAAATAAAAAATGAATTAGATAGTGGTTGTACCTCGTTTCTTGGTACATATATCCAATGCATCATCAACTTGAGTAACAAAGACTTTGCCATCACCTTTGGTTCCAGTACATGCCACGTTTGCAATTGCATCCAATATCTTATCGACATGAGGATCATCTACTACACATATGATCATGTCCTTTGAGAAATATTGGCCAACAAGTGGTGGGTCTTGTCTTCCTTGTCCTTGTACTTGATAGGTGGTAACTCCACCGACTCCTGACTTTTTAATTGCAGAAACCACTTTGTCTTTATATGCTGGGTTAACAATAGCCTCGATTTTTTTCATCAATTATGGATTCAGCCAATGCTCATTTAAGTAATTCTTGGATTATACATGCTGATTCTCACTTTATGCGTAGATGAGCCTAGGTTGTATGTACTATGATGTTACGACGATCACTCTTTTAACGATCATAATTGTGGTGAATTGTGAGAGGGGCATTGGTGCGTATAGCTACAGTAGTATTACTCATCTTAGTAGGGTCAATCCCACTATCTGGTATGAATAATATTTTTGCGCAAGAAACGGAAATTCCAGACTGGGTAAAGAATACTTTGGTGTTATGGTCAGATGGGGAGATAACTAACGAGGAATTTGTAACTGCAATTGATTATTTGTCTGATAAAGGCATAGTAAAGTTATCTTCAACATCTGAAAAAGAAATTCAAAGACAAGTTGAATATCTAAAAGCAAAAGCTGAAGTCCTAAAAGAAGAAACAAAGCAACTACGTGAAGAAAATGAAGAATATCGCATATTATTGAAAAGTCAAGACATTAACAGAGGAGGGAATCTACCATCATCTGTATCAAAGCTTTTTGATGAATATCAAGCACTTCAAGTAGAAATAAAATCACTTAGAGAAATCAACAAACAGTTTTCAAAACAAATCGATTCATGGATTGACTCAAATGGAATTCCAGAAGGACCAATACCATCTGATATTCAAAATAAAAATTTACAAAATCTACAATCAGATTACGTTAATCAAATAAATGATCTCAAGCAAAAAAACAATGATTATCAAAATAAAATGAAGTCACTTCAAGATGAGGCAGACACATACAAAAGAAATATCGAATTGCTCAAACTAGAAAACCAAAACAAGATGGGGTTAATTGATATATTAAAAAGCAGAAATCAAGAAAGTAGAGATAATTTAAATCTGTTAGTACAAGATACAGAAGCTTATGAAAATACCATAGCCCAATTACGAAATGAGAGTTTTATTCAAAAACAAAAAATTGTTGAATATGAAAATAAAATAAAATCACTTGGAGATACTTTCAAAGTTGCACAAGACGAGAATACTGAATTTGAGCAAAAAATGAGCATATTGCAGAAACAAAATGCAAATTATGAAAACACAATAAACGAGTTACAAGGATTAAACCAGGAGCAAAAAGAACAATTAATCTCAGTTGCTAACGACTTGACCAGTGCGAGAAATCATGCAGATTCTCTATCTGAGCAACTTCAGGCTCACGAATCCACCATTAAATCACTCAAAGACGAATCCAAGGTATACCAAAACAAGATAAAACAAGTCGAATCAGAAAAGCAAGAATTTAGAGACAAAATTTCACAACTTGAACAAGAAAACATCGAACAAAGAAAAACAATCATCGAAATAATGAATGATGCCCAAGAATCAAATGACTTTGCAACAACACTAAATTCCAGACTTTCAAGCTATCAACAAGTAATTGACAGACTAGAAAACGAAAATGAGCAATACAAATCAAGAATTCATGAATTAGAAGGAGAAAATCTTGAGAAAAATACATCACTTATCTCTATGAAAAACGATATAGATAGATTAAATGAATTGGTAACTAACCTTAACTCAAAAATTGGCAATTACCAAGACACAATCCAAAAACTAGAAGCTGAAAATACACAAAACAACAAAGATATCAAGATTCTAAATAATGAAAAATCACAAGAATACGAGAAGTTAATTAGGAATCTTCAAAGTACATCAAATGAAAAAGACAAGGCAATAACTGAAATTAAATTAGAACTAGAAGAATCAAACAATCTGATTAGCTCCCTTAATTCACAAATTGTAGAGTATGAATCAGCAATAAATTCCTTGGAAAAAGAAAATTCTCAATTCCGAAACGACATATCATTATTGAAAACAGAAAATAAGAATTATCAAAGCTCTAGCAAAGTAAAACAAGATACTAATGAAAATGATGAATTAATACAGATACTTTCTAAAGAAATCAACCAATACGAAGGCATCGTACAAGAATTGAAAGATGAAAACAAACTACTTGAAAAGAAGGCAGGTCTTGCTTCAAGTGAAAATGCAGATAAAATGATTCTCATAACTGAAATTGAATCAGAAAATCGAGAGATGAGAAAACAAGTGGAATTACTTCAAGATGATCTAAAGAAGAAACATGAGCAAATAAACACACTCACAAACATCAACGAACAAAAAGATGCCAAAATATCATCTCTTCAGGCACAAAAATCACAGGTTTTAGAAAAACCAGAACCTATACGCGAATTTGACAATACTAAAGAAAATGACAATTTGCTTGTAGAACTAAACTATCTTAAAGCAAAGAGTCTAGTTAATGAAGAAGAAATAGAAATCCTTCGTGCAGAAAATGAAGAATACAGAGTATTACTTAATCTTCTAAAGAAAGGACAAAACTCCATTACAGGAATTGATAATACCGATTACAACTCAATTAATGATGATGGTCAAGGTGTGGTAGTTTATCGCACATCAGATACTGAAAAGAACTTACCTGATGACTGGGTTAAAAGAGTCGATAATTCAGAACCATATACGGTATACATTGAGCCATCACCAAAATGGTCAAAAGACTATACAAATGAAGTGCATGATGCATTAAAGTTTTGGAGCGATAATGCAGGAGTAGAATTTGAAATCTCAGAAGTGCCATCATTTGAAACAACAAGTATTGGTTGGGAAAAAGAGATGAGAAATGGTTATGACGGTTATGTAGTAGGACAAACCGACGTTACTGTGGGATTAGGAAGTAGTAAATGCGACAACAGTTGGAAGCCATATAGCTCAGAATCAATCAGAGATATTTTGATTCATGAGTTGGGCCATACTGTAGGATTGGATCATGCTATCAGTAAATCAAACATAATGTATCCAATGATCCACGATGCAAGGTTTGATAGCATAAAACAAACTGTCACCATTCCAAATGACGGCTCAGTATTCATCAAAGGTTGTTCGTTTAATGCAGATCCCTCATACAATTACCAAGTAGAAGTGCAAGATTCCAAAAAAGTAGATATCTTCTTTGTCCCCTCAATTGATGAAAAATACAAAGTAGATGCAGGAGAATCATTTGATTACTATTCAGATATAAACTGCCTTGGATTGCAAAAATCCTCAAAATCAGGAACCTGCACCATAGCTGATTCAGGTGGAATTTTAGTAGTAAATTCAGGAAACTCGGGTTCAGTAGTAGCTGATATCTACCTGGAAGAAAAATAAACTAGCCTCAATTCTGCTATACGTTTAATTTCAAATAATTGCATATTACTCTCATGGATTACTCCCTCAACATCATGGGCAGTGAATGGATAATCATAATTTTTGTAGCCCTTGTTTTGATTCTGGGAACTAATCAATTACCTAATGCAGCAAAAAAGCTTGGAAAAGCAGTAAATGAATACAACAAAGCAAAAAACGACGTCCAAAATCACATGAAAGACTTTACAAATCACACAGTAGAGATTTCTGGCCCTGTACAAAACGAAAGGCAAAAGCTTGAAGGTATTGCCAAATCACTTGGAATAGATCCTGTTGGAAAGAAAGACGATGACCTAAGAAAGATGATTACAACTAAAATTGGTCAAAAACGAATCGACGATGCTGAAAATAACGTTTCAAAATAAGTCATGATTTAATTCTGTACATGTTTTTATCTAGACGTTTTTTGGCAAATTTGTAATATTCGGGAACCATTTCAAAACCCACGTATCGCCTGCCAAGATTTTTACTAACCACAGCTACTTGGCCTGATCCCAAAAAAGGATCTAACACAACATCACGTTTTTTACTAGAATACATCAAAATTTTTTCAATTAGCTCTGCGGGAAGCTTTGTAGGAGTCTTTTCATCACCTGTCCAATATTCGCGTTTGATATCCCAAACATCTTCTTTATCCTTGTAATGTAAGCTTCGCCCTTCTTTGGTTTTAGAATCCTTTGCAAATCTTGTAAAAGGATAGAACTTTCTTTTTTTGTCATCCTTGCACACATACAAACAGTGATAGTGTGATGTGACAAACTTCTTTTTTGTAACTACACCGAATTGATACTTCCAAATTATATGATTGATTGTCTTAAAACCAATATCATCTAATGCCATGAGAATATCTTTTAGATTATTCCAACCAGAAAAGACATACATGCTACCAGAGTCTTTTAAGATTCTGTATACCTCACTCATCCATTTTTGAGTAAATTCATAGTAATCGACTGCTTTAATCTCATTATAACCAGACATTACTCGTGATGCTGTCCTGTTGTAGTTTGCCTTTTTTGCCTTAAAATCAATTGCAAATGGAGGATCAGTAATTACCAGATCGATTTTATTTTTAGGGATATTTTTCATTCCCTCTATGCAGTCATTATTGTAAATTTTGTTAAATTCTATTTTTTTCAATTTTTATTTTCAATCCATTTGGCAGTTTAATAATGTCTTGTAAATCAAAATAACCCAAATCCGATTTATTCTGAAACAATAAATCTAGATATCATCAAAATTAGATGATATTTGTGAAGTATTCCTGTCCTAATTGCAAAGCAAAACTAGAGATACAAAAGACATTCAACAAAAAATTTCTCATATCTTGCAACAAATGCGGAATAGAAGATCTCCTGGAATTTGCAAAGAATGTAGATGAGGTGTATCTGGAGTTTCTATCAAGGTACGATCAAGGAGAAGTTTCCAAAAAGGACCTCAGTGAGGGAGCGAAAAAAGAAGGAATGGT
>CAYWRD010000039.1:0-10664 GCA_964460675.1 uncultured Nitrosopumilaceae archaeon | reverse complement strand
AATTTAAACGACCAAGAACATGATAAAGATTCTTTTCTTAAACCTTCAAAGTTAATTGAAGGAGGTTCTCCAATATTAGGCAACAATAATGCCGAAATTACAATTTTAGAGTGGGGGGATTATCAATGTACATTTTGTTATAGATTTCATGAAACCACTCTTTCAAACTTGAAAGAAGATTACATAGACTCCGGGAAAGTAAAATTAGTTTTCAAAGATTTTCCTTTAAATGGTCCTGATTCTATTTTAGCTGCAGAGGCATCCTACTGTGCAGATGAACAAGGAAAGTATTGGGAATATCATGATGAATTATACAAAAATTGGGGCGGAGAAAGAACAGGTTGGATTACAAGATATACTCTAAATGCATTTGCAAATTCAGTTGGATTAGACATTGAAAAATTCAACTCATGCCTTGATGAACATAAATATTTGGAAAAAGTCAATCAACTACATCAATTTGGAAAAGAAATTGGTATTGATGCGACGCCTTCATTTTTAATATTCAATGATGAAGAATTAATAAAAATTCGTGGCAATCAACCACTAGAAGTATTCATAAAAACAATTGACCGTTTATAATTTCATAAAAGACAAAATAAAACCACAAAACTTCATATTCGAACATAGTTGAGGTAGTCCAAATGAGCAAAGTCAACATTGAGAAAGCAGATTCTGTAAAATTATACAAAATTAGAAAAACATTAGAAGAGTTATCACAAAAATCAGGTCACGGAACGGAATTAATTACAGTTTACATTCCCAAAGGAAAACAATTGCATGAAATTATAGGCACCCTACAGGAAGAACAAGGTACTGCAAGTAATATCAAATCAGATCTTACAAGAAATCATGTTGTAGATTCACTGGGCAAAGTAATTCAACGTTTAAAATTATACAAAAAAACACCAGACAGAGGACTTGTAATATTTTGTGGAGCACTACCACCAGAAGGAGGAGGTCCTATAGGAAACGAAGTGATAAAACTATACGAAATCGATCCACCAAAGGATCTTAAACAATATCTCTACAGATGTGATGATCATTTTCATGTAGACATACTAAAAGACATGCTAAAAGATGACAATCTGATAGGATTTCTTGCAATAGATGCAAAAGATGCAGGGTGGGGTCTACTACATGGAGATAAAATCGAAGTTTTAGGTCAAACAGGTTCCGGTGTTGCAGGCAAACATAGACAGGGTGGACAATCCGCAAAAAGATTTCAAAAATTACGTGAAATGGAACTAACATATTATTTTAACAGAGTAGCAGAAACCACTAGAGAATATTTTATTGATATTTATCCAATAAAAGGACTAATTATTTCAGGTCCAGGACCCACAAAGGAAGATTTCATTAATGGTAATTATTTAGAATATAGATTACAAAATATGATTATCTCAACAATTGATTCTTCATATTCAGGAGCTGAAGGTATTAGAGAAGCTTTTGCAAAATCAGCAGACGTATTATCAGATTATCGAATGGTAGAAGAAAAACAATTAGTTGAAAAGTTATTTAGAGAAATAAATTCTCATTCGGGACTAGGAGCATATGGTCTGCAAGATATCATAAACTACATTAAAAATAATGTAGCTGAAACAATAATCATAACAGATGATACTGATTTATACAGAATTGTGGGAAATTGTAAACGATGTAATCACGAAATGGAAGAGTTTGTGGAGCGAAAAGAAGTAATTCCGACAAAAACCAAATTTACAAACAATCCCTGTCCATCTTGCAATGCCATGGAAGTAGAAGCCAATGAACAAGATATTGTAGATTATCTAGCATTAATTGGTACTAAGACTGGAACAAAGATAGAAGTTGTTTCTGGAAAGGCAGAACATGGAGCTATGTTGGGAAGTATTGGTAAAGTGGGTGCCCTTCTAAGATACAATCCAGGGCATGCAGCACAACAATTCCAATAATTAGAACTAATATCCTACATCATCAATAATAAAATATTCAAAGGTAAGATCTTATTTTATTGGCAAGGTGTGCCAAATCTACATCGTTTCCGATATTGCGTTTTGTCCAAATAGTGCCTTTGTGATTATAACGAGGGATGATATGAACGTGAACATGTGGAATTATTTGTTTTGCAGCTCTGCCATTGTTTTGACCCAGACTAAAAGCATCTGCATTGGTAGCTTTGATGACAGCATTTGCAATTTTAGGTACATGTGAAAACAAAGTACCAACATCTGAAAAATCCATATCAGTAATTTTTTCGTGGTGTTTTTTGGGAATAACTAAACTATGACCGACATCAATTGGGTATTTATCTAATATCGCTATATGGGATTCGTCTTCATAAATCAGATGCCCGTTTTTCTTTCCATGAATAATATCGCAAAAGATGCAATCCACATACGATCAAGGATTTTAGATTTTATTATTGTTTAAAACTGGGTACATTAATTAGGGTGAATTTGAAAATTTGGCTATTCTATGGGACGAAAAGAAAGGCGTGAACGTGAACAAAAACGTGAAAATTATGCTGCAAAAAGGTCATCTGAAAAAAGAAAACATACAGCAATAGCTATTGGCATATTTGCCGTCATAGCGGTTATTGTAGGTTATGCTGCATATTCATTTGCCACAATGCAAGCTACTGCTCCTGGCGGACCTGAAGGTGCAGGTCCATTAGGAAGTGATCATGCACATGCAGCAATTCTTGTAAAAATATTTGGAGATAGATTCGACTTTTCACTCCCAGCATATCAGATAAAATCTAGTTGGATACATTTTGAAGGACAAGACGGAAGCACCATCCATAAACATGCAGAAGGAGTAACATTAGGATATCTGTTTGACACGTTAGGGATAGAATTAACTGATGAATGTTATGTATTCCAGGACGGTAGAGAGTTTTGTACTAACGAAGACTATTCATTGAAATTCTATATCAATGACCAACAGGTAAATGATATTCGTGAGTATGAAATCTCGGAAGATGATAGAATTTTGATATCATATGGAGACGAAACCCCAGAAGAAATTGATTCTCAACTTGCTGAATTAGAAAACCAAGAGATAATCAAATAACAATTCTAAAACAAAGTCTAAATTATAGAAAAATAATATTTTGATATCTATGGAAATTTCTAGTAGAAATGTTGTAGAAGGGACATCACGTGCTCCTCATCGTGCAATGTACAAAGCTATGGGATTAACAGATAGTGATTTAAGCAAACCGTTTATTGGAGTATGTCATACAGGGAATGAAGCTACACCTTGTAACATCCATTTGCCAACATTGGCTCTAAAGGCAAAGGAAGGAGTTAATGATGCAGGCGCTACACCAAGAGAGTTTTCTACCATAGCTGTTAGTGATGGAATTGCGATGGGTCATGAAGGAATGAAATCATCTTTAGTATCACGTGAGGTAATTGCAGATTCTATTGAATTAATGGTAAGAGCACATCAGTATGATGCATTAGTTGGTATTGCTGGATGTGATAAAAGTTTACCAGGAACCATGATGGCAATGGCCAGATTAAATTTGCCATCAGTGTTTGTTTATGGTGGAACAATTATGCCAGGCATTCTAGATGGGAAAGAACTTACTGTAGTTGATGTTTATGAAGCAGTAGGCGCATATGATGCAGGACAGTTATCATTAGAGTCTTTAAAAAATATAGAAAATACAGCGTGTCCAAATGCCGGATCTTGTGGAGGAATGTTTACTGCAAATACAATGGCCTCAATATCGGAAGCAATTGGACTTGCTTTGCCTGGAAGTGCAAGCCCTCCTGCTGAAGATGATAGAAGAGAAAAGATGGTATACGATACAGGAAAAGCATGTGTTAAATTATTGGAACAGAATATCCGACCATCTGACATTTTAACATATGATGCATTTGAGAACGCAATTACTATTTTGAATGCTGTTGGAGGTTCAACAAATGGGATTTTACATCTTCTAGCTTTATCAAACGAAGCAGGGGTAAAATTAACCTATGATGATTTTGAAAGGATTAGAAAAAAAACACCACATCTTGCAGACATGAAACCTGGTGGAAGTTATGTTATGAATTCATTAGATAAAATCGGGGGAATCCCATTTGTGCTAAAAAAACTGTTAGACATTGGTTTAATCAATGGCAATTGTTTAACTGTGACCGGAAAGACAATTAAAGAAAATCTAGATGCTATTCAGATCCCACATGCTGAACAAAGCATAGTAAGATCAACAGACAATCCATTACATGCTGTTGGTACAGCGGTAGTATTGAAGGGTAGTTTGGCTCCAGATGGCGCAGTGATAAAGACTGCGGGAGTAGAGATGACCAAATTTACTGGTAAGGCACGAGTATTTGACAGAGAAGAATTAGCCTTTGATGCTGTTTCAAAAGGAGAGATTGAAGAAGGTCATGTTGTAGTAATTAGATATGAAGGTCCGAAAGGCGGTCCAGGAATGAGAGAGATGTTGGCAACTACTGCTGCATTAGTAGGTCAAGGTCTTGGAAAAAAAGTAGCCATGGTCACAGATGGTAGATTCTCTGGAGGTACCAGAGGGTTCATGGTAGGACATGTTGCTCCAGAAGCTTACGTTGGAGGGCCTATTGCATTAGTCCAAGATGATGATGAGATTACTATAGATACAGAAACAGGCGTAATTGATCTACATGTATCAAAAGAAGAGATGGAGAAAAGAAAGAATTCATGGTCCAAACCAAAACCAAACTACACCTCTGGTGCTCTTGCAAAATTTGCTACTCTTGTAGGTTCTGCTGCAGAAGGGGCAATTACAAAAGCAAACCCATAAACGGTTAACGTAAATCTATGTTCTCTTGTTGGGATTTATAAATTAGAATCAATTCATGCCAAGACTTTTCCATGTCTTTTTTAAATTTATTAAAACCTGTAACACTCCCTACTGATATTTTTTTTTCAGGGTTGTAGTTTACCTCATTTAATGTAATACAATGCATCACTTCATTTCTTACTTCAAATAATCTAGACATATTCTTTGTAAACTTCGGATCAAATACTTTCCAATCTAAAAACGTTCTAATCTTTCTGTTTATTGGAATTAAATTTAATAAATATAATAATTCCTTACTTGAAGAATCATCAACAAAACCTACAATTCTAAGTCGAATTAATTCATCAAACAAAAAACCCATTTTAGAGAAAGCTTCAAGTACACTTGTCCTGTTTTTGTTTAATCGCAAATCTTTAGAAAATCCAGATTTGATGCTACCATTATTAATAAAATAATGTTTGTTATTAGATATTAGATAAAGACGAATATTCTTAGAAGGATTATTTTTTATTATTTTTATCATTTCTTTAGTATTCATTGGTTTTTTGAACAAAACTGTTCATTAAGAGTTTTCGTAAGTTTGTTTACGCACAAACTCACACCCTAGATTTCTATAGTCGAATTTTGCAGGTAGTGTAATGAGGCAAAAAGACAGTAAAAAATACAAGGAAGATTCTAGAAGAAATTTACAAAAAAATAGATCATTTAGAAGCATTAATGCAAAAAGAAATCAGTTTAAACAAATGAGAAAAAAAGATTCAGACATAAAAGAAGACAGAAAAAATCAAAGATATTATTCAAATGCTTCTAAAAAATTCTACGATACCATAAAAGAAAAATTATTTGATATTCTAGGGGGTAAAAAGTGCCAGAGTTGTGGATTCCGTGATCAAAGGGCTTTAGGATTTACCTTGAAAGGAAATCCATCTACATTTGATGAAATCAAGAGGGGCGGATTTGCAGCTTCATGGGGTAAGTATATTTCAAAACCAGAACTTGCAAGAAAAGAAATTCAGATTTTATGTTTAAATTGTAACGCCATACGAGAACCCCAAGTAAAAATCAATTCAAAAAGAGAAATTAAAAAGAAAAGTAAATTTTTCCCAAGAAAAGAAAATATGAATCTCAATAATGATAATTGATTAACGTTTTAATAACAATAGTTTAAGCCTAAATTTATGGATGATGATAAAAAAGCGTTAGGGATTAGTCTTATAGTTGTAGTTGGCATCATTACCGCATATGCTTTTTTTGGCCAATAGGAATACAAAAAGATCAAATTATTCATAATGTTTATAGATCATTGAACAGATAATCCCTTAGAGATACAGAAATAGATTTAATTTAATGTAATTAGTCCAGTATCTACTACAGATTTTCAATTCCTAGAACATCATAATATGCTCTTGGGATCATACGTTGAGCTTTGAATAGGACATGGTTTACTGCACTATCTAGAACATACGTAGTAGCATAATCGGTCTCACTTCTAATTGAACGGCCAAATCCTTGCAATAGTTTAGTTAGTGTCTGGGAAGTATACCACAATGGAAATTTGTTCATTTTTGCCTTAGTACGTTTTTCTTTATAGTTTGGATAAGGAATTTTTGCAATAATTTGGAATCGAGATAGTTCATCTTTAAGGTCAACCCCTTCCCATAACGATGATGAAAGTAAAACTCCACTAGGATCATTTTCATGTTCTTTTAGAATATCATCTTGTGTTTTTCCACCCGGGTTGTAACTGTGACAAATGCGTATTCTTCGTCTGTTTTTTGGTGATAAGTAACGCAAAATCATTTTGCATCTAGGTATTGAAGATGTAAGAATCAAACCTCTTTCGTCTGAATGTTTATCCAGAAGTTTATCAATGGTTTTAATCACTTCAATTTCATCATCTCTGCTTGAACCATAACTTAATCTTCTAATATTTAGAAAATCAATATTCCTATTTTTAATTGGAAAGGGAGATTTTGAGGTATCAACAAAAGCCACCTCATCCGAATCAATTCCCATATTTTCACAAAAACTGTTTTTATCAATAGTGGCAGACATGAATATCTGATAGTCTGTTGTAAAAAATTGATTTGTAAACTTTGAAACATCAATAGGTTTTATTGAAACCATTCTAAAATTTCCATCTAAATCAAATTCAGGTTCGTTTACAATAAAATTGTCCTTGTCTTCTTGAATATCTAATTTTGCCTGTGCTGCGCGTTCATAACGTCTTTCTAATCTTGCAACTAATTCAAAATCAGGATTCTTTTGATAGGAATCACTCTCTTTAATATCTCTAATTTTTTTAGCATAAATATATGAGACATCATCAGTAAGTTTAATCATGGAATCAATATCAGCATAATCATATTTTTCAGAATTAAGTTCACATTCCTCAAGTTGATTTGAAAATATATCTATCCCAACAAACTGAATTATTTGGTCTTCAATTTTGTGTGCTTCATCAAATACCGAAACATTTCTTTCTAAATAATCTGCAAATAATTTCTTATTATATTTCATAATTTGAAAATATGCATGATAGTTCCATAAAGAATGTCTAGCTACAAGTGCTTTGTATTTTTGAAGGTAATAATAGCACGAGTTTTCATCAAAAGAATTATCTCTTACATCCTGAATTGCTGGTTTAAATTTACAAGTTTCAGTAATTTCTTTTCCATTTTTTTGTACTTTTTCTTGACATTGACCTTTTTCGCAGGTAAAACCCATTCTCATGGCACGTTGATAGTTTGATAATTTTTCTTGTTCCATTATTTTTAAACAAGGAAAGTTTTGTTTCCCTTTAACTGGCATTAAAAAGGAAATATCATGAATATACTGATCTTGAAGATGTTTTGATGCAGTAATTGTAAAGGAGCTATCAAAGTATTGTGATATGGTAGCGCCAATCAATGACTTTCCCACACCTGTAGGCGCACAAAGAATAATTTTTTTAAAACCACTGTTTAGTTTTTCATCGATCTCAGATATGATGGATTTTTGTATACTTCGTGGAGTAAAATCGGATGGGAATTTTTCTAATAAAGACAGGATTATTGGTCGTATTGTTCGATATTAAAATTATGAAGGTTCTTTTGTCATATCCAACACTGGTGAAAATCTATACTCTTCATATTCATCATCATAAAATTTGTAAATTAAATCAGTATTCAAAAGATCTGATACAATTTTCTCAGATTCAGCATAATCCAAATCAAATCTTCGGTGAATATGTCTTAAAGCAGTTGATTCCCCTTCGTAGTATCTGTTTGTTATGAACTCTAAAATTTTCGTTCGGAGAAGCAATTTACTTTCTTAATTTTTCAAATCTGCGATCATATTCTTCTTGTTTTGAAGTATTTTCTCCATACTCAGTATCAGATTCGTATGTTTTAACACCTGAAAGAAAAACGTCATGGTATAATCTATCTAATTCTGTTTTTATCAACATTCCAGAATTCTCTCTTGCATATTGCTTGCTTTCTTCTTCATTTTTTCCACTCGTAGGATGACGTTTATGAGCTAATTTTTCCTCCAATAACTGAGTTATTTTTGGTCGTAATTCTTCAGCTAAATCAAAAAATCCCTGTTGATGTCGCAATAATTGCTCAGTAGCTAATTTGGGCCTAACCCATGATAAGTGTTTTAAAAATTGCGTAGTAAGATAAATTTTGTCAATATAGAAAAATACATCGCTGCCCATTTTTTCTGACTTTAATGTCCAAGTATAAGCATAGTGAATTTTAGAATAAGCATCTTGATACAAAGCGGGGTTTGGTTCAGCTTTGAAATCATCCCAATTTAGAAATTTTTGTGGAGACCAATCAACGATGTCTTTTTCATCCATAATGTTTTAAACTATTTATGAAATAAAATCTCTTTTTATTATATTTTAAATAAAAACAAATCTGAAATACAACATGGTAGAGTTATGGCAGTTACATGCCATATTCATGTTAGTGTTTTTTGGATTACCAATTAGTTTAGGATATTACCAATATAGAAAATGGAAGAAACAAGGAAATGAATCTCTAATAAACAGAATCAAAAAAGACTTGGGTATGGATTTTTAGGGTTAGTTTTTAGTATCCTTAAGGTCAGCATGAACTTCTAAATGATCATATAATTCTTCTTTGGTGTCAAAAATTTGCTCGCAATAATAGCATTGGTGAATCATAGCATATTAGAGGGTTTCAAGAATAAAGACTTTTACCTATTTTCAAAACCTCAAATACAGGAATAGCGATATTCTAGTGTTTGTCAATAGGCAAAAAACCATTTAAAAAATTCAGAAAGCCAAAACTTACTGAATACGAAAAAATAAAGAATTTCATACTAAAAAATTCTCAAAGAGGATACTTTACTAGAGTACCTACAATTGCATACAAATTTGAAATTCCACATGCAAAAGCTTGGGATATTGTAGGGGAACTACTCTCAGAAGATATAATCGAAGCTTATCATGACAATACTGGAGAAATGAAAGTATGTGCTTTGGGGCAAATTTTTAAAATACTAAACTCAAAAAAATCAAGTTTTAAAAGAAAACAAAATTAAAAATTAATTTGAGTTATTCTCATTAAAAATGATTTTGATAAATAATATTTTTATTCATACAGTAAAAATATGTTCAAATTTTAGTTGATTTTTGAATAAATGTTAGTAATCAATTGAGTCTCATTTAACTTTCTGTGTTAGTATATGATATTATGAGCCAATTGGGAATGTACATGTTAAAAAAAGGCGGCTACGAGGATGCAAAAACGGATCAAGCACTTCAAATGTTATTAATTGATAGAAAGAATGAATTTCGTGAGTTAGCCGGAGTAATTTTTGCAAGATTACCTCCAGGTATGGGTCCAATAAAAGGATGGGAAAAAGTAGTTCTAAATTTTGCTCTTGATGTAGATGAAGAATTCAAAGTATGGACAGGTAAAGAATCTCTTTCTCCCAATTCGGCAAGCAAGGCATTAACCATTTTACGACAACTTTCCAGAGACAAAAAAACTATGAATCAGTTAGCTCATATGCTGAATATTTCTTATGACTTGGCCGAGGAATTCAAAGTCATTTATCGTAGAATAGGGTAACCTAAATTTTTTTGATAGTAAAGGTATCTAGTAAAATCAAAGATTAACAATATTTGATATAGTATAATTGTATGTTTCAATTTGAAACATGTTAATATTGAGTTGATGGTTTGACGACAATGAATCTAGGGAATGGTCGGCTAGGGTTTTGGCAAACGGTCGTCAAACGCACCAGATGACTCTGATAGTAATGAAACTGATTATCTAATATTGTCTAGTATGTATTTTTTGAACACACATGGTATTTGTCGCATTTTAGGTAAAAAATAGAAAGAAGCCTAGTCTAGCTTCTTTTTTGCTTTGTTAATCATTGCCATTTCTTCCCTTAGATGTTTTTTGAGCAATCTTTGGTGTTGTTTTTTGTGAGCACTATATGCTTTGATTAGAGATTTTTTGGATTTTGCTCTTTTGACAGCATTGGTGAATTTTTTATGTATGGCATTTACTTCAGCTGTATAACTCGCCATAACTAATAGTTTATTTTTTAGTTAATGAACTTTATGACTCAGTACAGTAAGTAAATAAAGATACTCAAAACTCATATTATTGATCCAAGTGCATCAAATAATGGTATTCTCCATTAATTGGCAGGGAGGATTTTATGGGATTGCCTGGGCATATGAAAACAAAAGATTAGTAATTTCACCTATTTTTGATGATAAAAAATTGGCAGTAAAAATAGCTAAAGCTGTAGAAGGTTGGAATGATAGATTTACAAAATTAACTATAATTGA
The DNA here is from genome assembly GCA_964460675.1 of uncultured Nitrosopumilaceae archaeon. GTDB lineage: Archaea > Thermoproteota > Nitrososphaeria > Nitrososphaerales > Nitrosopumilaceae > CAYWRD01. Next base: position 63 of record CAYWRD010000039.1, on the reverse strand, counting down.
AAACAATAATGGTCAGTATGCTATTTGTTGTTTTCAAGATCCTCAAATAAATCTATTCTTGAC
>CAYWRD010000038.1:0-11144 GCA_964460675.1 uncultured Nitrosopumilaceae archaeon | reverse complement strand
GATTTAGAAAGATTAAGAGTTAAAACTGGAAGAAGTAAGGCCTGTAAAGATTGCATATTACACAGATGTGTTCCGCATACATGTAAGTGTGATTGTCACAATTAATTTATTGTAATTTTGGTTAATTTCTAAATTCACGGAATAGTTTTGCTATGATTCAAAATTAAAATTATATGATCTTTAGCAGATGTTTTGTATTTTTGGAATTGATAGAACCATATTTCGATTAGAATTGAAATAGCTGGGTGTCAATAATATAATATCAAAAGCGATTTTATTAAAAATCATAATAAACCAAATCGAGGAGTCTATCTAATATTTACAAATAATTAAGAATTAAAACTCGTATTCGTAGATTGGTTTGATTTTGACTATTTTTAAAAAATTCAGTTTCAGTTAATTTAAAACCCGTTTTTTTGACAAAAGACAAAGATTTTAACATCCTTTATGAAAAGATAATTAGTGAATATTAGAAAAGTCGGTAATGTAATTTTGGCGGTCAGAGACCTTGACAAATCATTAGAATTCTACCATGAAATAATTGGCCTTCCTATAAAAAAACAAAGACGTGCCTGGATTGATTTAGGCTCCACAGGAGCTTTGCTTAGCTTACACCCTGCATCATTAACTGCCGAACATGTTGGCAGTTCTATTGAAAATGGAATTACTATTGGATTCATTGTAGGGGATGTACAATCAGCAGTAGAAGAATTGCGCTCAAAGGGTGTTAAGATATACCGAGATATCATTGAAAGAGCAGCAGGAAAAAATGCAGTAATCCAAGATCCTGATAATTATCTCATATCGTTATTTGAACCCAATTTCAAAGACAAAGAACAACAAACTGGCGGATATCACGGTTTTACCCCTGCCTAGAGTAATTTTTTAATTGCTGAAATAATCTTGTTCATATTTTTTTCATTTTTGTCGATGGAAACATAATATGTTATCTTATTTTTTTGTAGAATAACAATAGATACTTTTTGATGTTGTAGCAAAACATACTCTAATTTACCAACAGACCTTTCTGAGCCTTTTCTTAAATTCATCAAAGTAGATAAAATAAAAAACTCATTCTTTACTTGTTCTGATTTTAAGAGAGGTTTAACATCGGAACGAACAATTCCTGTAAGGGTTCGTCCATATTGATTAATCACTCCTGCATATCTGATGCTTTTTGAAATGGATAGAATACTTTGGCATTTTTTTCTGTGTTTAATTATTACCATCTTCCATTTCTCAGAGGGGGTTTTAACCATATTTTCCCGATAATTTCGAAATTAATAAGGATTCTTGCAAAATAAATAATCAATGAATCATAACAAAACATGCCATATTTATCTAAAAATGCAGCAATAATTAAAATAAAGATGCTACAAAACAGCTCTGCTGCTAGTTATTTTGAAACAAATGAACGACTGTTCTTAAACAACATTTTAGAAAAAATTGAATCCAGTAATGCGGACAAAATTGACACTAATGTTGCAGCAAAGATTGAATTAATTTTTAAAAAATATCAAAAATATGTTTAATGTTGTTTTTTAGAGTTGTTTTTTATATCGTCTAATTGTTTTTTTAACTCCAAATTTTCTTTTTGGAGTTTGTCATTTTCCCCTTTGAGTGTTTCAACAGAATTCTTACGATTATACAATGGATGTCCTGGGGGTATTATGCCAGTGGCATCCATTCTAAACAAACCACTTGCATATTCTTTATACATTTTTTGAAAGCCTTGCAGTTTTGTGTTCATAGCATTAGTGTCTTGAGAAAATTTCTCCTTTAATGGATTCTCAAATATCTTAAACATAGGATGTGTAATTCCTGGTGGCAAACGGGGGAATTGTAAAGCAAGGTGTGGAATATTAGGATTGAGTCCATACAAATCTCTTAAGTGCGACATGTTAGAATCCATACCTAAATCTAATTTTTTGCTATATTTTTGCTTTGTCTTTATAGGTATTTGATATAGAAAGTGGTAAAAATAGAATCAGTTTAGCTCAATTCCAGCTGATCGCAGATCCTTATAGAGATCTGTTTTTGATCGCAATTACGCTATGAATAATTCGGATAAACAATGCCTTAAATGCAAAAAAACGATTCAAGACACGGAATTACATAAAATTGTGATTTATGTTGTACAAGAAAAATTTACCGAACATCATTATGAACATATAGAATGTCCAGACAAATTTACTGTATAAGACTAAATAATTAAAATGATTATAAAGTGAAAATTTAGCGTAATGTATTAAAATTCTAAAAATCATCCTTTGTATTCATAGACTTGATATATTTCTCCAGTAGTTCGTGATCTGTATTTCCATTCATCTTTTTTCCAGATAATTTTTTTAAATAAGTTTTGAGTCGAAGGATGAAGTCTATTGTAAACATCTTCGCCAATTAGAATTTGATTTGGCCTTGCCAAAGATTGAATCTTAGATGCAATATTCATTGCAGGGCCCATCAAATCTACGTGAGATGTTTCTGGATTATTTCCATATCTGACTATAATGCTTTGTCCGTAGTCAAGGCCTATTTTTACTGTCAAATCAGGATAATCATATTGATTCAAAATAGGATTGATGCCTTTTTCAATAATTGTAATCATGGATTTTGCACAGCTTACGGCATTATCACAAGCAAGCAAGGGGTTTTCTTTTGCAACAAAATATCCTATCACTGCATCACCAACAAATTTTAAAGTTAATCCCTTGTGTATTTTGATTAAGTTAGCCATTTCTTGAGAAAAGGAGCTTATTATAATTGCCAGTTTATCTTCAGGAAGTTCAAGAGTCATAGTAGTGGACCCTACCAAATCAACATAAAGAATTACCATATCTTTTCTAGAGAATACATTGGTTCTAAGAAATTTTTCTGATTCGCCTGTTATACCAGTATATTCATATCCTTTTTTTAATGCAGCCCATACTCTTTTCTGAGTTTCTTTGATTAAAGTATCAGTATCTACTACAGTGTCGGTACTTTGTGTTTTTCCCAACATCATGTCCACAACCCCTGGAACATTTCTTGTCGCAGCAGGCTCGTCAGATTTGGGTTTATCTTTATTGCTCATTTTATCACCTTATTCTAGAGGGAAATCTACTCCACAGATAGGGCATTTTCCTCTTTTACCTTTATACCCATCGTGATAATATTGAATAATCTCAGCATTACAATGAATACAATTAATTTTTTCTACAGGCACGCCTAGAAGACCGTTTTTTTGTATATAAGATCATGTATTTAATGTAAAGTTTAATGCAAGTCATAATCGTCTATTTTCTGTGAGACTAGGAACAAGAAGTACAAATGAGTTCATACAATCATTGAGTGAAAAAAACAACGAGATACAACAACTCTTTCTAAAAAAGGTCAAAACATTAACTGAAATGAAAGAGATCAGCGTCATGCTAGGCGATGCCACAGTTACAAAACAAAAAACATTTGATCCCTCAAAGATCAAGAGTTTTTTTACAAATATTAACAATAAATTATCTGACTGGAATGTACACGATGTAACAATAACTAACAATGAGGACATTAGGAGAATATTCACAAAGTTTGAAGTTAAAGAAGGGAATTATTTGATATCTGGACATCTTTCTATCCAATTTCATGTTTTGTTATATTACAGACCAGATCAAAGAGTGGTAGATTGTCAAAAAGAACTCGGCGAAATAATTGACATGACCAAAGATAAAGAAAAAAAACTGGCCGATGAAAGCGATCAAGTCATACTTGACAAACTAAAAGATATGGGATACAAAGATTTTGATCACCAAAAGCTCTTTGAAATATTATATGAAAATGACGAATTACGAGAAAAGGTATATGATGAAATCAATCAAAATGCAGGAGTTGATTTCCAAAAATTATCCAAAAAAAAGTCAGAATTATTCAAAGAGTTAGATGGTTTATTGTTAGAAACATATCAAACAAGCCAAGTTCTAATTGATGATGCCAGATTAGTTACCGGCGAAGAAGGATGTTTGTGTACATTTGATATAGAGTTTGTGAAAAATAATTCAAAAGAAGGACAATTTGATCCAAAGAAAATTCCAGATGGCATCAAAAAGAAGTTAATAAATCGTTTAGAAGAAATTTCATATGTTATGCAATTGTAATGAAATGATTTATATCAAATATTACTAACATTAGTTAATCAAGGGATCGGGAACTGAGGCGAGGTATCCTCAAGGGGGAGACCGATCCCTCGAATAATTTGATCGAATGAATTGCGATATTTTAATTTTTTTTGTAAACTAGGCACAAAAAATCGAAAAGAAGAAGTCAAATATGTAATAGGGTTAGCAAAAAATCTGATGAATCCAACTTACGAAGACATAGTAAAAGCTAATCAAATGAAAGGAAATAAAATCAGAAAAACTCCACTAATACAATCTCCAATCTTTAGTATGTTAAGTAAATCAAATGTTTTCTTAAAAGCAGAGTTTCAACAAAAAACTGGGTCATTCAAAATAAGAGGCGCACATCATAAAATCCAAATGTTAACTGAAGATGAAAAAAAGAAAGGTGTAGTAGCAGCATCAGCAGGTAATCATGCACAAGGTGTTGCATTTGCTGCTGCAGAGGAAAATATTTCTTGCACTATAGTTATGCCAAAAAACGCATCACCTGCAAAAGTTGCAGCCACTAGAGGTTATGGAGCAGAGGTAATTTTAGAAGGTGTCAATTATGATGAGGCATCAATAAAAGCAAAACAAATAGCTAATGATTCTAATTCCATGTTAATTCATGCTTTTGACGATCCTCATATCATTGCCGGACAAGGAGTAATAGGATTAGAAATATTAGAAGATGCTCCTGACATCAACGAAATTTATGTTCCAATTGGAGGAGGTGGTCTTGCAGCAGGGGTTTTAATTGCAATCAAATCACAAAATCCTGACGTTAAAGTAATTGGAGTGCAGTCAGCATCATTTCCATCCATGTATGAATCTTGGAAAGCTGGAAAAATTACAAATTCTGGAGGTGCAAGAACAATTGCAGATGGTATTTCGGTAAGAGTTCCTGGTCAAATGACATTTTCAATTATCAATGAATTAATTGATGATATAGTGTTAGTAGAAGATTCAGAAATCATCAAAGCGATGTTTCTTTTAATGGAGAGGATGAAGTTTGTAGTAGAACCAGCAGGAGCTGCAAGTCTTGCATATCTTATTTCAAAAAAACCTGCTCCGGGCAAAAACGTAGCATGTATAATGGCAGGAGGCAATGTAGACATGTACCTGTTAGGACAGATAGTCGATAAAGGACTAGCAGCTATGGGAAGACTGCTAAAGATATCCATTTTACTTCCAGACAGGCCAGGAGCTTTCAAAGACATAGTAGATGAAATAGCTGCTGCAAATGCAAATATTGTAGAAGTGGTGCATGATAGGCTAAGCTCAAATGTTAACGCAGGTTCTGCATCAGTTACATTGAGCCTAGAAACTCAAGGAAAAGAGCAAGCAGATAATCTTATTGAGACACTACGTCAAAAAAACGTACAATTTGAACTATTGACATGATTTATTGAAATTTCTTTTTAACAAATTTAGATAATCCTTCCGTCTTGAGTTGTTTTGATTCTCGAAGTACGGATGCATATTGTTCTTGTTTGTATTTTTTGAGTTTTGTTTTTAGTCCAGGAAATTCATTTGCAAGAATTTTCATGGCATATATTGCTGCATTACCTGACTTGTTTACTCCCACAGAAACTACAGGCGAACCCGTAGGCATCTCGGTTATGGATAATAAAGAATCTAATCCGCCAAAAGCTGAAAACTTTGATGACTGTGTTTTTTTATTTTGTTTATCATTATATACTAAAATTGGCACTCCTATAACTGGTATAACGGTATGAGATGCAATCATTCCTGGTAAATGAGCAGCTCCACCAGCACCTGCAATAATTATTTTGAATCCTTTTTTTTCAGCATATTTTGCATATTCTTCTAATCTGGTAGGGGTTCTATGTGCTGAAATAATTTGATCCTCATGTTTTATCTTGAAATTATCTAAAACCTCTGCGGCTTCTTTCATAATTCTACTATCTGAGCTTGATCCCATAATAATACCAATGAGTGGGTTTTTTGTATTGCTCACATATTCCAAAAAACGTTGATGTTATTATCTATAACTAAATAAAAAATAGCGATTCTAATTCACGAATACCAGTACCTATTTTTAATCCTTGATTAAATTTAATTTGAAATGGGTAAAATTCTAGGCATTATAGGAGGAGGGCAGCTTGGAATGATGATTACTGAAGCTGCACAAAAAATGCCAGAACACATATCAAAAATAATAGTAGTAGATCCTACTGAACAATGTCCTGCATCTAAAGTAGGAGCAGAGCAGATCATTGCAGATTTTAAAGATGAAAATGCAATCAGAAAACTAGCTGAAAAATCAGATATTATTACATATGAAATTGAATCTGGAGATAGCGAAGTTTTAAAATCAGTGCAAAATAAAGCTGAAATTAATCCTGCACCAGATACTTTAAAGATAATTCAAGACAAATTCTTACAAAAAACCTTTCTTAATGATAATAAAATTCCAGTTCCTGAATTTATCAAAATAGACTCATTTTCAGATTTGAAGACTGGAATAGAAAAATTTGGTTACCCAGTATTGCTAAAAGCCCGACGAGATGCCTATGATGGAAGAGGTAATTTCAAAATTAATTCCGAAGAGGATGTTCAAAAGGCATATGATTATTTTGAAGGGAAGAAGTTAATGCTGGAAAAATTTGTTCCATTTAAAATGGAAATGTCTGTAATTGCAGCTAGAAATACTAGAGGGGAAATCAAAAACTATCCTCTTGTGGAAAATATACATGAAGAAAACATACTACGAACTACTATTGCCCCGGCTAGAGTAAATGAAGATATTGCAAAAAAAGCTGAAGATATTGCTGAAAAAACAATGTCGGTGTTAAAAGGCGCAGGTGTTTTTGGAATAGAGATGTTTCTAACAAAAAATGATGATGTTTTGATTAATGAGATAGCTCCAAGAGTACATAATTCTGGCCACCATACATTGCAATCAAGTAAAACATCGCAGTTTGAACAGCATCTCAGAGCGATTTTAGGTTTAGACCTTGGTGAAACTAAACTTCTCTACCATACAATAATGTACAATATTTTAGGTTCAAAATCATTTACTGGAAAATACGAATCTCCAAAACTAGATGAAGAAAATCTCTTTTTGAAAATGTATGGAAAAGAGATTTCAAAACCAATGAGGAAGTTAGGGCACATTAATTTAGTTGGTAAAAATAATGAGGGTTTGGAAGAACTATTAAAGAAATTAGAAAAAATTAAAGAAAAAACAATCATTCAACCTCTAATGATTCAAGAAAAATAATTAGTAAAACTCCCTAATAGATTTATTAATAAAACAAAATAATGTGAGGTATGGCATTATCCATTGCGTATATAATTACTGGAATTTCAATTGCATTACTCGTAGTTTACGGAACAGATGTTCTTGTTGGTGGAGGAGACGCAGGTGCAGGATTCTTACCATTAGACGCAATGACTAGAGGTATCGGATTTGGATTTCCTCCCATAATATTATCAATAGCTGCTTATTTCATAGCCCGGAAAGAACCTTCTAAGGTACTAGGCATTATGATAATAATTACTGGAATTCTGATCATAATTGGAGGAATCGTTTCAATTTCCGGTTCTTCTGAATCTGAGAACACCGAAAGAATGGTTGGAGAGGGAGGAAGTTTAATTGCAATTGGCGCAATAATATCTGCATTAGGTGCAATTAAAATCAAAAAATCCTAAAGCTTCAATATATCAGAATGGTATTTAGTTTGGACATGGACATATTGTAATTAAAAGACATAATGTTGAAAATCATGATTATGGTTAAATTCAGGTTTAGAAAATAGATTGTGAATTGCCTATAAAAGATCACACTCTAAAAGAATTACTACCTCTATCCATTACATCTACACCTGCAGTTAGCATAAGAGAAGAAAACAAAGTATGGGTAGCTACTGCTATGTTAGTACACTATCTAGAATCATTTACTGACTCTTTAGTTGTGACCAATTCAAAAAACGAACCAATTGGCGTAATGGGTGGATATGAAGTCATAAAAAATGTTTTTGAATTTCCAACATCAGAACTCTTTGACGAAAAAACTGTAAGTAATGTAATGGATAATGAATTATTACAAATTACTCCTCATACAACTCTTGATGAATTAATTGGAAAATGGAAAGAAACTCACAGAGCATTTTGTATATTGCCAAATGAGTATGGAGGGTATTCAGCAATATCTGCCAGAAAAATTTTAGAGATTGGCAGTATGTGTGAAACCAACATTACAATATCTAGCTTACCAAAAAAAAGATTAGCCACATTCTCATCTATAGATTCAGTAGGTCAAATAATTAATTCTATGATGGAGAACAGAACAAGAAAAATAATTCAAAAGGGTTCATCCAACTTTATTAGTGATAGAATAATCATTCAAACCATTGCACGTGATTTAGATTATCTAAGAAATACTGAAAATTTTTTGAGTATGAAAATTCAATCAACATTTCAATTAGCAGAAATTAAAAAAATTACAAAAGATCTAAAAATTTCAGAACTATCCGCCATGATGTTTGGAATGATGCACCCCTATGTTTTGTATAAAGATCAAGTGTATACGCCTTGGGATATTTGTTTAGGACTTTTATCAAGTGATATTAATTTAAAATAATAATCATTTTTTATTGTTAATTAATGTAGAATCATTTATCAAGCAGAATAATTTTAAATAATTATTACATGCCCGTTTGTTCAAAATGTAGTAATGAAGTTTCAAAAATTTATGATTGCGAGCATACGAATTTTCAAGAGTTTTGTAAAGAATGCTATACTGAACTTCATTATTACATGACAGAAGAATAATTATACACGCAATTCAGAATTTCGATGATTTAGTCATGGTTTTCCATCTCGATTAGAAAGTTTGTTAAAACTTTGTTTTATCTCAAAACCTAGCCAAAAATATGATTTTCCATCTTCTAATAATTTATGTTGTTTTTCATGATCAAGTAGTTTTTCATCACCCCAATCCCCCTCGTAAACGAAATTGCATGAATTTAAAACGCCATTTTTTTTAAATCCCTTACATATTATCATTTAAACCGCTATTTTTTTGATACACTCTTTTTGTTTTTAATTATTTTAATTATTACTGCAGCACTTATTACAACAATAGTTACAAAAAAGGCTACATCTCCAACAGTCATGACTACAAATCTAGCAACAGAGTATTTTATGTTTAGGCTTAATTTCTAAAATTATGATTGAATCAATTATGAATATCATTTTATGAATAATTATCAAAGTTATTATTGTAAATGAATTCTTCGATTACAAATGAAGGCAATGATTTTGGCAGGGGGCCGAGGGAAAAGATTACGACCGGTGACTGATTATGTTCCCAAACCATTGATACCACTAGACAATATACCAATTTTAGAATGGCAGATCAAATATCTAAAAAAATTTGGAATAAAGGACATAGTAATTTGTACTGGATACAAAACAGACATGATTGAAAACTTTCTAACTGCAAAAAATGATTTTGACATTAATATTACAATATCAAAAGAAAAACAAGCACTTGGTACAGGCGGTGCTATCAAACAAGCAGCAGAAATTGTAAAAAATGACAATTCATTTATTGTAATAAACGGCGACACAATAACAAACATTGATCTAAAAAAGATGTTTACTAAACAAAATGCCATTGCAGCAATAGAATTAAGAACTAAATTTGGAATACTGGAAACAGAAAATAATACAGTAAAAAAATTTCATGAAAAAAGGGAAATTTCTGATTTGTGGATGAATGCTGGAATATATCACTTATCTAAAAAAGTCATAAATGACCTTCCCAAAATAGGAGATATTGAAAAAACAACGTTTCCAAAATATGCTGAAAAAGGACTGCTATACACAGTCAAATTTAAGAAAGTAAAGTGGTTCTCTGTAGATTCCTTCAAAGATATGGAAGAATGTTCAAAGCAAGTTAAAAAAATAATAAAATAATTATGCTCCAGTTCTATGAAGTGTAACCATCATGTATGCCATTTCGTTTACAAATGATTCGTCATTATCTACAGATTCTGCATATTTTGTAGCAATATTCCAGAATCTATGTTTAGAATCATTTTCATGTTCAAGTGATTTTACCATGAAATAGAAGAGAAAAAATGTTTCATAATAATTGGCCTCAATCTAATTTTACATGTTACTAAAAGAGATATACTAGAATATGCTAAAATTTGAATTAGTTTATGAGAATTTCGTACAGTTTAGGCTCATTGTTGAGCATTAAAGAAGTACTTGCCTGTGCAGATAAAGTATCAAAATCTAATATCGATACGGTATGGATTCCAGAAACTTGGGGAATGGAAAACTTTTCAATTCAAAGCGCAATTTCGCAAAGAATTTCTAACTCAAGAATAGGTTCTTCAATAATCAACATCTATTCTCGTTCTCCTGCAACAATAGCTATGGGAGCAGTTAGTGTAGATGCGATTTCGGATGGTAGGTTTGTTTTAGGATTAGGAACGAGTAGTGTTCCTATTGTTGAACAATTTCATGGGTATAAATTTGAAAAACCACTAACTAGAATGAGAGAATATGTTGAAATTATCAGGTTAATTATTTCTGGTAAAAAAATTAATTATGCTGGAAGCATATTTAATCTGAAAAACTTTTCATTATTGATCAAACCAAAAAGAACAAAGATTCCAATCTATCTTGCTGCAGTAAATAAAAAAATGGTAAATTTAGCATGGGAAATTGGAGATGGAGTAATTTTCTATCTTAGGCCAATAGACGAGTTGAAAAGCACCATCAAAAAAATGCAATCAAAAAAGAAAATTGATGTATCATGTCAGATAATTACTTGCACATCACCAGATTCTGATAAAGCAGTAGATAGAGCCAAAAAGACATTAGCATTTTATATTTCAGTAGGGAAAATTTATAGAGAATTTTTGGCAAAAAATGGATTTCAAAATGAAACAAAAAACATTTTTGATGAGTATAAAAAATCAGGTTTTAAAAATAACTATCAACTAGTAACACAACGAATGTTAAACTCACTTA
>CAYWRD010000037.1:0-11619 GCA_964460675.1 uncultured Nitrosopumilaceae archaeon | reverse complement strand
AGACAACAGTTGCCAAAGGACTATCAGAAGAATTTAATTTACAATATCTTAGTGGAGGAGATGTTCTTAAAGAAATGGCAAAAGAACAAGGTTTTTCATCTGATGGTGACGATTGGTGGGATACAGAGGAAGGAATGAAATTTTTGAGTCAAAGAGAACAAAATTTTGAATTTGATAAAAAACTAGATGATAGATTAATAAAATTATTTAACAAAGGTGGGATGGTTATCACAAGTTATACTTTACCTTGGTTGGTAAAAGATGGTATCAAGATTTGGTTAGAGGGATCTCATGCAAGTAGTACTAAACGAATGCAGGATCGAGATAATATGAGTCCTGATGAGGCGTACGAAATTACCAAAGACAGATATGACAAAAACAGGGCATTGTACAAAAAATTATACAATTTTGATTTTGGAGACGACAAGTCAGTATTTGATGTTATTATTAATACAGATAACTTGAATGCAAAACAAGTAATTGATGTAGCTACAGAAACAGTGAGAAAGCTACTATGACTCTAAAACAATTACAAAATCTTATTGAAATAGATCAGGATATCACAGATGATGCTTATGGCACCTACTATGATAAACGTAGTTTGAAGCAGCTGTTTAACTATGGGCTAATAATTTTGGATAAGCCTCCTGGCCCAACAAGTCATGAAACTGTGGCATGGACTAAAAAAATATTGAAAATTTCAAAGATAGGACATAGCGGAACGCTTGATCCTCAAGTTTCTGGAGTACTTCCACTTGGATTAGGTGAGGCAACTAAGGCATTAGGGGTTTTACTTTATGGACCAAAAGAATATCATGCATTAGGGAGACTGCATTCTCTTCCCTCAAATGAAAGACTCGAAGAGGTACTTGATTTGTTTAGAGGAGAAATATATCAAAAACCTCCCCAACGTTCTTCCGTTGTTAGAAGAACTAGAACAAGAACTATTTACGAATTAGACCTATTAGAAAAAAAAGAACGATTGATTTTGCTACGCGTTTTATGTGAGGCTGGAACCTATATTCGAAAGTTATACTATGATATGGGTGAAATTCTTGGTCCTGGAGGTACTATGATTGAGCTTCGAAGAACTAGAGTTGATCAATTCAATGAAAAAGATGGTTTAGTAACTATGCATGAACTTGCTGATGCTTATGCGACTTGGGAAGAAACAGGAGATGAATCAAAACTTTTGTCTATGATAAAACCAATAGAACATGCATTAAGTGAAATAAAATCAGTTGTAATTCGTGACTCTGCAGTAGATGCATTATGTCATGGTGCACAACTTGCAATACCTGGAGTTTTACAAATAAGCCCTGGAATTAGAAAAGGTGATGTGGTTGGAGTCTATACTCAAAAAGGAGAAGTTGTTGCATTAGCAGAATCTAAAATGGATGAAGAAGAAATTCGTGATGCAACAAAAGGGTATGGGTTTGAAACTCGAAGAATAATTATGGCACCAAATACATATCCAAAAAAATGGCGATCTAAATCTAGTGCAAAAGAAATTACAAATTCTTAAGAATTGATTCCACAATCTCTAATAATATTCGTAGCATTTGGTGTAGTTTCGGGATTTGCATTTGGCTCCTATCTGATTGATTTAAAAAATACCAATGAACTTGTTTTTGTAGATGGACCGTCAATTTCTATTTTTACTGATAAAGCAGATTATAAAATAGGAGAAAATATCAATATTAGAATAATAAATTCTGGTTCAGTCCCTATGATATTTTCTGATTCTTACTATGGTTTAGAAATAACAGGCCTTTCTGGACGAGTAATATATGATCCATCATCCGATAAAGAAATTATAACACTTGAACCCCACGATGAAGTTGAATTTGTATGGCAGCAAATAAAAAATAACGGTGAAACTGTTTTAGATGGAGTTTACAAAATTAAAAGTCAAGGAAAAGATAACCAGGGAAATATAATTAAAAAATCTACCACAATCACCATCTGGAAGTAAAACTAGACAACATATTATATAATCAAAAATTCTCGTGTATTTCAGTCGCAAGACTTGTGCCGGGGTCGCCTAGCCTGGTAGGGCGCGCGCCTGGAAATTCATTTACCATAAAGCGCGTTCTCGCAAGGGAACGAGAGTTCAAATCTCTCTCCCGGCGCCATAAATTACAAATCTACAATTTCTTTGGCTCTAAAGAAATTCTTGCAGCTGCTCTAGCTGTTTTTGAAGATTTTAATGCCAACATGGCATTTTTTTCCGATTCTTTTGCAGCTTGAAATGCGCGCCTAATTTGCTTCTTGTATGTTTTTTCTAATCTTTTTAAATTTCTGGGATTTTTAGACATCTTTCTTGATGTTTCAATAGCCGAATACGCAGAGTTTTTTGATATTATTGCAGTCCTTTTAGCATTCGCAGTGTATTTTATGGTTTTAGATGATGCTTTTTTTACTGCAGCAAGTCTTGTTCTTGCTCGTGATTCCGCAAACTTGGCCCCCTTCATGGCTTTTTCTGAATTAATTGAAATTTTTTTCATAATTTTGTTTAATTCGAGAAGACTATGTTCTGTGTTGTTAGAAGCAGGTTTTTTTTGATTTAATATGTTGTATGCCATTTTATGAGCTTTTTTTGCATCTTTTATAGCTCTGTTTGCATTCTTAATTTGTGAATTAATTGTCATGTTATAGGTTAATTCTCAACCTATTTTCCAAAAACCATTAAAATTTTTTTAACATCTACTTAATTGTGTTCTATTTTAGTGTGAATAAATACTAATCAAGTCCTGCGTGTTATTCGTTTTCTACCCCTTGTAGGTCTTGATTGTTTTCTTACTTTTCCCTTGTTTAGACTTTTTCCCTGCTTTTGCATTTTTCGTCTTTCTTTAATACGCATCTTTTCCTTTTTCTGTTCATCTTCAATTTTTTTCAAAATAACTTTTAATGATTCTGTTTCCTTTTTGGTTAATTTCATAGTTTTATTGTGTTTGCGCTATTAATAAATTAAATATGAATGATAAATGCAAATCTTTTCTCTATATGGCGATTTTTTCTACAATCTCTGAAAATCTCCAGTGGCCACATACTGCATCGGTTTCTTCATATTGCAGTAATCCATCTTCGTGCAGTAGATTTACAATATAGGCAGAAAATGGTAATGAACCTGTAGCACCAGGTGAGTTGTAATTTAATATGTGAAATGAATTTGCATTTTTTCCTAAAATAACATCAGGAACAAATTTTCCTTTATCGTCTATTACTGAAGATCTAATGCCCGCTGTTCCTCTTTCAATAAATTTGTCTGCTTCTATTTTAGGTAGAAATCTTTTCACCCTATCTATCATCGTTGACTTGGACATGGATGATTGTATTTCACTAATGGCTAATTTTTGAAACTGTCTATCGAAAATTGCTTTTCGTGCACCTGAACTTAACATCTCTAACATTTTTGGAACAAATTCTTTGATGTTTTCAGCTCTTTGATAACCATACGGACTAAATACTGGAACTGCATTTGGACCTACTTCACACCTGCCATTTACTCTGATTATCCAGTGAGGATCTAAGAAAGGATATTCAGGAAATTCTGGAACAGAGTATATGCTTCTTTTAGTAAGGTTATTGTATTTTTTTGGTGCTTTCCAATACTCTCCTCTAAAATGAACATCAGTATAATTTTCACCCACTCCCATATCATGTGCTATGTCAATTGATTCTCCTCCTGCAGCATTAATTACAAACTTGGCAAAAATTTCTTTATTGTGATTTATAGTAATCTTCCAATTTTTACCAGATTTCGCAACTCTTGTAACTTTTTGATTAAACAAAAATTTAGTACCACTATTCTTACTGTCTCTCATTAATGATCTAGTTATTTCTCCATAATCCGTAGATGCATCTCTATAACAGCATATGGCTCCTTCACATTCAACATTAGGTTCTATTTTCTTGAATTGATTTTTATCGAAAATTTCTACATCTTTTTCTTGCAGTCCATTTTGTATTCCCCATTTTCTGTACTTTTCTAATATTTTCACTGACTTTGAATCTAAAGCAACTTCGATTACTCCGTCTTTCTTGAAGGGAATATTGTGAAATTTTGTATATGTTTCTAGCATTTCGAATCCATGAAATGCAGTATTTGCAAACAGTTTCTTTTTTTCTGGATTGTAAAGATATGGACCATGAACTTTTCCTGTATTCCTACTGCTTGTATGAAAAGCTGCAGTTTTGGCTTGTTCAATCACTACAATATTTTTAGTTCTATTTAATGGAGTTAGAAAATAAGATAAGGTCGTTCCTAGAATCCCAGCACCGATAATTACTATATCATAAGTTTGAACCAATAACAAAGAGATACTATTTCTTTATTTTAATTGAATGTACATAACCAAGATTAATATCAACTAAATTCTGATCTAAAGTATGTTTCCTGACAGATGCTCTGTTATGAAAGAAGGAAAGCAATGTGTTAATCCTCCAGAATTTGTTGTCTCAGTAGTTCATAAAGATGATGAATACATGATTGGTGTTACCTGCAGTACTCATAAACAGATAGTTTCAAAAAAAGTTCAATTGCTTCAAAATGAGGGCAAAATCCCAGAGGGAACTATAAATTTTAATCAATTAAAACCAGTTGGAACTGACTGTATTAAGGGTAATCCAGACGAATTTATTCAAATCGATAAATAATATTTACAAAAATTGAAATATCTTTTTTAAAAATTCACTTTATGGCCTTTGACATACTATCCGATATAATTAAAATACCTGATGTTTTGTTAGTTGTAAAAAATGGAGCTGCAGTCAGTGAGATTCGAAGCAATTTGCTTGGAATTAAACAAAAGGAAAAATGGATAACAATAGGAGATAATGATGGGCCTGCACATATGCACTTAAATTCAGAACTCCTCTCTCATGCAGAATTCATAAAAGAAGAAAAACCTGAACGAATTAGTTTTAGCGTGCGCTTTTTTGATAAAAACAATGAAAGAGTACTTGGTGCATTCTTTACCAAGATGTATGATGAAAACAAAAACCTAAGACCTGAACGGGTAAATCTCTATAATGAATTAAACGAAAAGTATGGTTCTAAAATTAAGTTTTAAAATAAAAAAAATCTTGTCTGAAAAAGACAAGTAGAAAAAATGTTAATATTGTGATTCTTTTTTCTTCTTTTCTTTCTCAGCTTGAAGTTTAGCGAATTCTAATTCTTCATTAGTATGTTTGAATTTTTTCAATCTACTTTTAGTTACATTATAGATATAAAAACTCAAGGAATTTTTTAGGAAAAATTTACGCATAATTTAGTATCCTACAGAATAGATCGGTTTTTTTCTATTAATACCCAAGTTTAGGTTTTTGACAGTTAATTCTGCCATTTTTTCTCTTGTTTCTTTTGTGGAACTTCCAATATGCGGAGCTAAAACAACGTTTTCTAGTTTTGTTAGTGGATTTCCATTTTTGATGGGCTCGGACTCAAAAACATCTAACCCTGCACCTGCAATCTTGTTTTTCTTTAAGGCGTAAACTAGATCTTTTTGATTTACGACTTTTCCTCTTGATGTGTTAATTAAAAATGAATTATTTTTTAGTTTACTGAAAACTTTGTCGTTGATAATTTTGTCCGTTTCTTTTGTATGTGGAACATGTATTGATAATACATCTGATTCTTTGATCAATTTGTTAAAAGAGACATATTTTGCACCTAATCTTTTCTCTATTCTTTTCGATACTCGTTTCCTATTGTGATATATTATTTTCATTTCAAAAGCTTTTGCTCGCTTGGCAAGAGTTGTTCCTATTCTTCCAAGACCTAGTATACCCAGTGTTTTTCCTTGTAAATCAGTACCCACATAATCATAAGCACCATAGATTTGTTTCCAACTCCCTTTTCTGATTATTCTATCTCCTTCAGAAACTCTTCTCATCACATCTATCATTAATGAAAAAGCAAGATCTGCTGTTGCATCTGTAAGTACTTCAGGTGTATATCCAACTCGAATTTTCAATTTCTTTGCTTCTTTGATATCTATATGATCAAAACCTACACTATAGGTACTGATAACTTTGAGTTTTTTTGCATTGCTTAACAATTCACTATCTATGATATCATAAGGAAAACAGATCAAACCATCAATGTTTTTGATCTTTGTTGCTAGTTTGAGTTTAGGTATTGGAATTTGTCCTTTGTGAATGTCAATATCATATTTTTTTCTTAATTTTTTTAATGCAAAGTCATGTAATGTTCTAGTAAGAAAAACTTTCTTTTTTTTCATCACTCATGAGATTTATCTCAAACCATTTATACGATTTCTTTCTAGACAATCTAGATGGGGTCTAAGAAAGAGGAAGATGAAGAGTTTGCTATTTGTGTAGAATGTGGAAATTCAATTGAAAAGTGTGTATGTGTTTGTCCTTATTGTGGTGAGCGAGATAAATGTGAATGTGCATTATTTGATGCAGCGACTGGTGGTTAGATACAAATTATAAGTGATTTAGATGGGTTCTGTTGATTTTACATGGCTAATAGGTGGTCCACAGGGAAGTGGGGTCGAGTCTGGAGCAAATATATTCTCCAAAGTTTGCGCAGAGATGGGTTATCAGATATTTGGAAAACGAGAATTTTACTCTAATATCAAAGGTGAACATAGCTATTTTGCAGTTAGAGTAGCTGATGATACTATTCGTTCCAATGTTAATGACATAACTTTAATGACGTCATTTGATGCTGAAACAATATTCCGCCATTATGAAGAAATTTCTTCTGATGGAGGTATTATCTATGATTCTGATTTAGATGCTGTAACTACAGATGAGGTGAATACACTTGACCAACCATTTAAGACCAGATTGCATGATAAATTAGAAGCAAAAAATAAACCATTTACAATTGGGGGTGTCTTAGAACTTGCTAAAGAAAGAGGTGTGAAGCTTTATCCTGTTTCATTTAGACAAATTCTATCTAACCTTGCTGATGAAACTGACAATCCAAAACTAAAAGGACTAATTAGAATGTTCAATGTAATTGGCGTTTCTCTTTCATTAGGGCTGGTAAAAATGCCTCCTGACTCTCTTTTGCAAGCTATAGATTCTATTTTTGCAAAAAAACCAAAGGTTGCTGAGATAAACAAGCAAGCTGCAACTTACTCATATAATTATGCGACAGCAAAATTTTCAGACTTTGCTCATTCATTGCCTCAAATTGAGAAACAAAACAATATGATTTTAGTTCAAGGACATCAAGGAACATCTCTCGGGAAAATGGTATCTGGATGTAGATTCCAATCATATTATCCAATTACTCCAGCTTCAGATGAAAGTGTATTTTTAGAATCACATGAAATTTTACAAGTTAAAAATAATAGACCTGGTTCTATTGCAGTAATTCAGACAGAAGATGAGATTTCTGCAATGGGAATGATGATTGGAGCTGCATTGACTGGTACTAGATCATCTACTTCTACTTCTGGCCCAGGTTTTTCTCTTATGGCTGAAGCTTTGGGTTGGGCAGGAATTAATGAAGTTCCTGTAGTAATTACCTTGTATCAAAGAAGTGGACCTTCTACTGGCCTTCCTACAAGACATGGGCAAGATGATTTGCTATTTGCTGTTCATGCAGGACATGGTGATTTCCCCAAGATAGTTTATGCATCTGGCGATATTGAAGAAAGCTTCTATGATACTGGAAAGTGCTTTAATTACGCTGATGTTTTTCAAGTTCCAGTCATCCATATGATGGACAAGTTTCTTTCAAGCTCTGTCGTGACTTGTAAAAAATTTGATCCGGAAAAAATTTCAATTGATAGAGGAAAGCTACTAGAAAAAATTGATGGTAACTACAAGAGGTTTGAATTAACAGATGATGGTATTTCTCCAAGATCGAGACTTGGATTAGATAATGGTATTTTTTGGAATACTGGTGATGAATCAGATGAATTTGGTCACATAACTGAAGACCCAGTAGTACGTACTAACATGATGGATAAACGAATGTCTAGATTAGAGTTAATGCTAGAAAAAATACCAAATGAAGAAAAATTAGTATCATTTGGAGTAAGTGATTACACAATAATCTCTTGGGGTTCTACTAAGGGACCTATACTAGATGCTATTCAAAAACTCAAAAAGGAAGGAATTGATATTGGTTTTATCCAAATCAAACTTCTTAACCCATTCCCTGCAAACTATCTCAAGTCACTACTTAAAAATACAAAAACAATCATCGACATTGAAGCAAACCATTCTGGTCAACTTGGAAAAATATTCAAACAAAATGTTACTAGGGAGATTGACTACTTTATACTAAAATACACAGGACGAGGAATGACAAGTACTGAGATATATGAGTCACTCAAAAAAATTGTTCAAAATACAGCTAAAAAAAGAGAGGTACTAATGCATGGCGCTTAAACTAGCTGATTACAAAACCGAAGTTCATAATGATTGGTGCCCAGGATGTGGTGACTTTGGAATTGTAAATGCAATTCAAATGGCATTAGCTGAAATGGGCATCCAGAGAGATAAAGCAGCAATATTTTCTGGTATTGGTTGTTCTGGCAAAACTGCTCATTTTATCAATACTTATGGTATTCACACTTTACATGGTAGGGTTTTGACATTTGCACAGGGTGCAAAACTTGCTAATCCTGACACGACTATTGTAGCAGTTGGAGGTGATGGAGATGGATTAGGTATAGGTGCAGGACATTTTGTAGCAGCTGGTAGAAGAAATGTGGATATGACATACATTGTTTTTGACAACGGAGTTTATGGGTTAACTAAAGGTCAGGCATCCCCTACTCTAAAACTAGGAGAAAAAACAAAGTCACTGCCCACTCCTAACACAAATTATAACGTAAACCCAATTGGTTTGGCCGTGGCAAGTGGTTTTACATTTGTTGCTCGTGGTTATTCTTATGATATTCGGCACCTGAAGGATTTGATAATTCAAGCAGTGAAACACAAAGGTCTTTCATTCTTAGATGTTTTACAACCTTGTCCGACCTATAATGATATCAATACTCGGGATTGGTATGCTGGTGTTGATATGGCAAAAGAAGCACAAGAAAGGCATTCTAGAATTTACAAATTAGAAGATTCCAAATTTGATCCTGTTGTACATTATGCAGAAGAGGCAGAACTAAATGAAAGACTATCTCAAGCATTGATAAAATCTCTGGAATGGGGAAACAAAATACCAATTGGTGTATTTTACAAAAACGAAATCATAACTCCTTATACTATTAGATTAAGTGATAAGATTCCTAATTATCTAGAAAATCCTCCAGCAAAACAAAAAATTGAAGAAAATGGAAAACCACTTACTGATGTTAGCAGCATAATTGATTCTCTTGAAGTTTAAATTTAGAATATAATCAGTTATAGGCTAGTTTATCCTACCTTGATTTTGCCCTTGAACATATACGAAGCAAATAGAATCTTTAGGAAGTCATTAATCAAAGGCTACTTTGAACCTGAACTTGTAAACCTTGATTTTAAAAAATCAGGCGTAAAACATCCTACCATTAATGATGAAGGATTAATGCAATCTGACTTGCTTCATGTTTTCTTTGATACTGAGACCGGCTCTGACTATCCTGATGGTGATGAATGGTTTATTGTTGAACTACTGTTCCCTCATGATATTGAATTACCAGATCATCTTAAAGGAACGGATTATTTTACTACCATATCTGCAGATGATAACAAAAAATTTTGGCATCATAGAGAACTTATTCGTTACAAGTATGGCAAATCAAAAAAACTAGATGAGGCACTGGGGTTTATTGAAACTAAATACAAGGAATTACATGAATTACTTGAACCACTGCAGAAGGATCTCAAGTAATCTCTTTCCAGGAATTTCCCTGGAATAGATATCTAGCATCATTGGCAATTGCATTACTTAATCGCCATCGTACTGTTTTTGGATCAAATCTGTATTTGATTTCAGTCACTTTGTCTGGAAGCTTTTTTGGATCTAAATGGTAAGGTAAAAGCTCTAACACAAAATCAATTTTTTCAATGGAATTATCATACCACTGTTTTTCATCAGCATCCAAAACAAATGTAATGTTTGGGTTTCCTAGAAATTTTAGATTAATTTTCAATGCGTTTCCTGTTCCTCTCCTTCTTTTCATTTCTTTGAATAATGCCTTGATTTTTTCCCATTGTCTGAATTCAAACCATTGGAAAAATTCTTCGCTGAAATGAACAGGAATTTCAAGATTTAATTTACTTACATATTCCTCCTCGTCTTGCTCTATTTCGTTTTGAATGATTGAAAACCTTGAACTAAAATAGTCATACATGACTTCTATCTCCCAAGGTGAAATACCATAATATTCAAATCGTGTCTTAGGTGTTTCTTGTGTCAATGTGTCTACAGATAAAAAATTCTAATTAAAGCTTCTAAGTTTTAAATATAAAAAACGAGTTATTATTACACTAATACAAGTGCCAAGACGGTTTGGTGGGTAAGATGTTCTACATCCTCCCACCACCAAACCAAAAAAATCTTGAAATATGAACTAAATTGACTGAAACTGAAAATTAATTATAAGGTGTTTACGAATATGATTATAACATGAAGAAAGAATATGTCGTAAAAAGTATCGATTCCGCACCTGATGGGGCACCATACGTAGTAGTGTCCCTTTCGTCACTAAAAGATCTCAAAGAAGGAAATCCTCCTCAATCGCCATTTGGTGGACCAAAAGTTATGGGTTTTTCCAACATGAATGATATGATGAAAGATCTTAACAAGATGATTTCAGGAATGGGTGGTGGTATGATGGGAGGCGTTACACAACTCAAATTAGAGATGCATGAATACAAGGAATTGAATTTATCTGTTGGCGACAAAGTATTCCTTGAGTTAACAAAAGAAGATACACTAGGTGTTTAGTATCAAATTGTGTTTAGATACTTCCAAAGATAAAAAGAGCCCACAGTAGCAATTACAAAGAGCATTGGCTTCCATGCAAATACTGGTAAAGACGGGGTAGCTAGTTTTACTTTGTAATTATCAAACACTGCCTTAACATGTTTTTTGACATTGTTATGCCATATGGAATACTCTACTTGGTATTTTTTCAAAATTTCTTCTACTTCGTAAATTACTGGAGTTCGTTGTGAAAATAAATGTTGTAGATAGTCACGAGAAACTTCGACTTCTGCATGAATTCCAATTAATCCTTTTTTCAAATCAACCATTCTAATATGCATCTCCCATGGTTTTCTTAGTTTAAGATTAAGGCCGTTACCAATTTGATCTGGCTGTTTATGTTCAAACTTTACTTTCGTGAATCCTTCATCAGAAAATATCTTCATTAATTCATCAAAACTCTTCTTTACTACAATATGGAGTTGCTCTACGCCTTCCTTACTATCTACTTCTATACTGTGTTTTATTCCATCAATAAATGACACAGTTTTTGGATATTTTGTAAGATATTCCATATTTCTGCTCACAGAACTTCCTATATTTAAACGAGAATATGGAATGCAAAATCAGTTTTTTATACTTTAGATAACCCTCTTACATATACACATTGATCTGGAGATATTGCCATCTCATTTGGATCAATTATTCTATCTGTCAACTTAGCTTGTGAGTCTCTAACTATGGCAAAAGGTTTTGATTCTCCA
>CAYWRD010000036.1:0-11672 GCA_964460675.1 uncultured Nitrosopumilaceae archaeon | reverse complement strand
ACCACATTTTTGCGGGCAATTCATGATGATTCTGGATTAGATACTGCCAAAAGTATCAATATATCATCTACTCTTCCTACTTCTCTACAGCTAACAGTATATCCTGAAATAATTCCAGCCGAATACGAACGCGAAATAGATATCTTTGTTGGCGTGCTGGATTCTGAAGGAAATCCAACCAAAGCTCATAAAGATATTCCGTTGGAATTCTTCTCCAATTCTCAATACCCTGTTGGTGAAGCATTAGATGACATGATGCAAGCAGAAAAACCAATGATACCAAAAGGTGAGTTTGGCTACCATTTAAAACAAAAATTACATCTTCAGAATCTGTTGAAAAATGATATCATGATTGGCGTAAGCTCTGAAGGATATGGAACATCTATTGATACTTTTAGAACTGTAGGACAGTCAATAGAATTAGATGACACCATAAAACGAAGTGTTAATCAAAAAACAGATTTCGGATATGAAGTAAAAGATTACAAAAGTACAGTTCAAGTGTTTGGACCGGACAAAATTCCCAGCAATTCTACTGTAATATTCACGTATCAAATCACATTGATAGAGGAAGATGAAGATGACGATGGAATAGGAACTGATGGAAAAGAAGTAGAAATTCATCCAGATTGTGCAGAAGAATCTACCGATTCAACAACTGAAGAAACCACTTCTAATGAAGATGATGGTGAACATAATATGGAATTAGATTTTGCGGAAAGAATTCTCTATACCATAGATTGTATGGATGATGAAGGTTTGTACCCTGTACAGTCTAATGAACACAAAAACAGTGATGGTGCCATTAAACGAATCAACGTAATCTCTAGTGATGATTCTAAGGCGACAGTGATTGATGCAGGAAATATACAAAAATCATCCTCGTTTGGCACTGCTGTCGTTTCTACAGGTCAAAAAAGCGGAACTGTAATAATTTCTACATCTGTTTATGGAATAGGTACCGGTTCTTTTACTTCTGAAGTGGTAAATACTCTAGAACAAAAAGAAGTCCAAATATTTTCTCCAGTAGGTGATCTAATATTATTTGACAAGAATGGAAACTTTGATGTGTTTGTCGTATCTCTTGATGGCAGCAATAGACCTAAAGTTATGGAAGAGAATTCAAAATATCTTATAACCCCCACTAATGGTTTACTTGAAATTAAAAAAGATACCACATTTGCATTTGATACATTACGAAGCGATTCCTTTTCTATTGGAGAAGACGATGCAGTAGATCTTACAGTTGTTCCTATCGGTGAAGATACTGACATTAATTTAGAATCTACAACTTCATTTGCTACACAACCATCGTCTATGATTAAAGTAATTCTTCCAAACGATAATCTAAACGTTAATCATTCCGAACATGTAGGTGTTGTTCAAATTGTTGACATGCAAGGAAATCCAATGCCTGCTGCAAGTGATCTAAAAACCAAAATAGTTTCAGAAAATGATGAACTCATCCAAACCATTGATGATGCGATAATCTATGAAGGAAAATCATACGCAACATTTCAAATAAACACTCCTGGGTCATTAGGTGAGACTGTTATATCTGCTAGTGCTAAGGGTGTGGTTGGCTCTAGTATGCCAGTCACAACGTCTTCTTCTTTGGTTCAGCTAAATATCTTTACTAGTGGTTTGCCAGAAGAAATTCCGGCAAATGAGGAAGTAGAAATACAATTATTCATAGATGATGACAACGCCCAGTCAGTTGAAAATGCTGCAATTAAAATCAAAACAGATGATAATTCTACTATTGTTTCGCCTGATGAATTAAGGACAGGACCTGGTGGTGGTGCTAAATTTAGTCTTACAGCTAACAGTGGACCTACAATATCTTTAGATATTATAGCAACTGCTGAAGGCTACACCCCTGGAGAACAATCACTTATCATTAATGTGGATGCTACAGAAGAATCCCTTACAGTAATGGATGTGGCCTTGCCTGAATGGGTGGTATACATTATAGTTGCGGCAATATTGATGATTGTCGCAATAGTAGTGATATTTCTTAAAAAATCACAAGCCACTGATGAAGAAGATTGGGAAGAAGAAGAAATTTAATGAGATAAACTAATGTTGGTTAGTTGTCACTAGGAGTTTGGCTTAGGGTAATCCGTATCAGATTTCTTTTAGCTTCAGTAATTGCAGTCTCAGTTGGACTTTCAATTCATTGGTGGCAAACAAATTCTATTGATGTAATGGCCGGAGCTTTGACTATGGCAGGAGTGATGGCTCTTCATGCTAGTGTTGATTTACTTAATGATTATTGGGATTTCAAAAGAGGGATAGACACCACTACCAAACGAACAAAGATGAGCGGAGGTACTGGTGTTTTGCCAGAAGGGTTGCTAAAACCAAAATCTGTTTACAGAGCAGGACTTGGATTTTTAGTAATAGGTTCCATTATTGGTGCTTATTTTATTACAACAGATGGTATTGTAATAGCTGCAATTCTAGGTTTTGCTGTCCTTTCAATTTATTTTTATTCTACCAAAATTGTAGATTCTGGATTAGCAGAATTTTTTGTTGCAGTTAAAGGAACAATGATTGTCCTTGGGACATATTTTATACAATCTAATCAAATTACAACAGAATCAATATTTGGCGGAATTGTAGTAGGTGTGTTGTCATCTCTCGTTTTGTTTATTGCTTCATTTCCAGATTATGAGGCAGACAAATCAAAAGGAAGAAAAACACTAGTTATTGCTCTGGGAAAGAAAAAGGCAGCAAATGTTTTTTGGATTTTTCCAATAATTTCTGTCAGTCTAATTGTTTTTGGTGTAATTTATGAAATATTTCCTTTGTCGTGCTTGCTTTCTTTAGTATCTGTTCCATTAATCGTAATAGCAGGAAGGGGATTAAAAATTAATTATGATTCAACCGATGATTTGATACCATTTATGTCCAAAACCTTGTTGTATAGTAGAATCACTGGAATTTTGTTTTTTGTAGGGTTTTTGATTGGATTTTGATGTCATGACTGTCTTTTACATATAAATTCAGTAACAGAATCAATATATCTATGATCTCTGGCTATGCAACACCAGAAGGAACCCTTAGCTTTGCAGAGCAATTTCATTCTGAAAAATCTAATTATAAGAAATTTCAAAATCTTTACCTGTCCAATGTTGGAATTGGAACATATCTTGGCGATGCTAACTCTCAAACTGATGAACAAGTAAAAAACGCAATAAAAGAATCTGTTTCATCTGGAATCAATGTTATAGATACTGCAATTAATTACAGAGGACAAAAAGCAGAACGTGCAGTGGGAAACGCCTTGTTGGAATTAATGGAAGAAGGAAAAGCCAATCGAAACCAACTTTTCATATGTACAAAAAATGGCTATGTAACTAATGATTCAGACATTGACCAAGATTTTTGGTCCTATGTAAAAGAACAATATGTCCAAAAAGGACTCGTAAAGCAAGGAGATATCACCTCTGGATATCATTGTATGACGATACCCTATCTTGAGGATCAGCTTGATCGTAGTCTAAAAAATCTTGGGCTAGATTGTATTGATTTAATGTATATTCATAATGCAGTTGAGGGTCAAATCAAAGATATTTCAAAAGATGAATTTATTCAGAAATTAAAATCTGTATTTGAATTATATGAAGAAAAACGCAAACAAGGAAAAATTAGATTCTATGGATTGGCCACATGGGAGTGTTTTAGAACCACCCCTGATAACCCATACTACCTTTCACTAGAACAAACAATAAAAATTGCAAGAGAGGTAGGAGGGGAAAATCATGGTTTTAGATTCATTCAATTGCCTTTTAACATGTATTATGATCAGGCTTTTCTAAAAAAGACACAAAAATTAGATGAAAAAGATATTTCTGCAATTGAAGCTGCAAGCAAACTTGGTTTGGGGGTTTTTACCAGTGTTCCATTCATGCAAGGTAGACTGTTATCTCCTGGAGTGATGCCAGAATTTGGCGACTTGAAACCATCACTTCGTGCATTGCAGTTTATTAGGTCCACTCCGGGTGTTTTGGCTCCGCTAGTTGGACAAAAATCTCCAGAACACGTAAAAGAAAATTTAGAAATAATGAAAATAAACCCAATGTCAGAACAAGAGCTTCTTGATTTAGTTAAAAAATTAACAGCATAATACAATCAAAAACTGTAATTTATGGAACGCTAATAAGAGAGATTTTTTCATACATTTTCGATTAGTATGGCCAGTAGAATTTATGACTATGATAAAATTTGTGAGAAAATAAAATCACTTGATTCTAAAATCCGATTTGCTGGAGTGATTAATGAACGAGGTAGACTTGTTGCGGGAGGGATGAAAGAAGGAGTTCCTCCATTGGAAAATGAAAAAGATGATGAAATGCTTTTCATGGAGCTGGCACTACGAGTTAAAATGCGAAAAGAATTCGATAAACAACTAGGACCTGTAAATTTTGCATTAGCATCACGTGAGAGAGCATTAGCTATTAGTTTTTTAATTAATGAAGACATTTTGTATGTTGCAGCAGAACCTGATGCAGATTACTGTAACATTCCTAAGAAAATAATAGAAATAATTCATCATCATTGATTGTAAAGAAATCTGACCTCATTGAACCTTATCTATAAATACAATTGATTGGTGGAAAATTTGTGCCAGTAGATCCTGTTTGTGGAATAGAACTTGATAAAGAACTAGCCTTAGAACATGAACATGATGGAAAAAAATATTTTTTCTGTTGCAATGGATGCAGAAGAATTTTCATAAAAAAACCCAGAAAATGGAAGAAAAAGGATTAGATAGGAAAAGCACCACACATTCTACAAAATTTTGAATTCTTTTTAATTTGATACTTGCAATAAGGGCATTTTAATTCTGATTGATGTAACTTTGATGGCTCTTCAAAAAACTCCCTGTAGGTATTATAGTAATAAAGTGATTCTTTAGTTCTAATCACCACACCGTCTGATTTTTCAATTTCTTTTTTACTGTCCCCAAATTTTTCATTTGGTATTAAAGAATCAAACAAGTCTGTCAACCCGGAAGTACCAGCACCATCTTGCATAGGGGACTTTTCTCTCCACACAATTTGACTTGGTAATTTATTCTCAAAAGATTTTCTTAATACCCATTTACCAAATCGATTTCCTTGATACTCGTTTACAAATTGATTAATTGGAATTTCTCTTGCAAATTCAATAATACTTTCGTCTAAAAATGGTGATTCGATCTCTATTCCCAAGGATTTGCCTATTTCTTGGGTTGGAAAATGCATTACATCTATGATTCTTTTTAGCTCTTGAACCAGATCTTTTTCGGATTTATTTTTAAGAAAACCGTATCCTGCAAAAATTTCATCTGCACCATCTCCTGTAATTATGCTGTTTTTGCCTTGTTTTTTTATACTCTTCATAACCAGAAACATTACTACATTATTTCGAATTTCTATATCGTTGAAATTTTTCAATATTTTGATAGTTTCTTGTATTCCTGAAAGGATCTCCGCAGTACTTGCTTTGTAAATTTGTAATGGTATGTTAAACTCTTTGGCAGCTAATTGACAATATGTAAGATCTGTTGCCACAAAGTCTTCTGAAATCACTGTTATTGCTTTTGAAATTCTTTCTTTTAGAAGATAAGCAATTATTGTACTGTCTAGTCCTCCTGAGAAGGCAATTGTATCTGACTTACACTTGGCACAAGACTCTTCGAGTAATCCATACAATTTTTTCTCAACATCATTCATTGCTTTCAACTACTCTGGCAATCTAAAATAGGTTAGGCTAAACAGTATCATGAAAAATTAGGCTAAACGAATTATTGGAAACTTTAAATCCTTTATAGATTAATTTTTAATATAATGCTTCTTCCTGCCGAAATTGAATCAAAAACTCTGATTCCTGCTTTGAGAGCTATTTTGGCAAAAAAACTAGCAGTGGATCATAAAATACGTGAAGATGAAATATCAAAAATGCTTGGAGTTACACAAGCTGCAGTGAGTAATTATATTCGTGGAACTCGAGGAGACCCAGCATTGATTGAAAAATTATTGGCAGAAGAACAAGTGACAAAAATGCTCAATGACCTTAGCGATGATTTGGCATCTGACATGGCATATACTCCCTCAAGTCTATCAAAATTCATTGGTCTTTGTAATTATATCAAATCTAGCCTACTAATTTGTGAGATACATCATAAATTAGAATCTGAAATTGATGAACAAATTTGCAAAGAGTGTGAAAACATGCTATTGAAAGGACCTGGAAGCGTCTACTAATTTTTAACTAAGACAATTCTAATCGTTGAAATCATCCTTCCCACACCGCTTGGAATATCACTATCCAATGTAATATCTTGAATTTTTGAATTTCCCTTCATCATTTTTTCAGTTAGTATGTTTGCAACAGCTACTGCATTTGGTATGGAATTTCCTCTGGCATTTAGAATTACCTTGCCTTTTTTTCCCAGCACTGATAGAACATTTACAGCCACTTGCATTACTGGGGCATTTCTAATGTTTACCGCAGTTCCTTCTGCTGTTTCTGTGATCTGCTCTTGATCATGCCGGCTCTTATTGTCGTCCATGAGCATTGATTCAAGAATTGGCAATTTTTTGTTCTATTAAGTTTTATCGACGATTGGTCCTTTTTATTCGAAATAATCTATTGGTATGTTTTGGAAGTCTCCGTTTGGTAAAACCCTTCTTATGACAATCGGTATTACTCTTTGCTCTAATTCTTCCATAGCTATATCTAATGATGTTCTTGCAGTCTCTGGAATTGAAATGAATGGAGGTGCGCCCATTGACAATTGTAAAGCTCTTGCTCCCATAATTCTCGCTTTTTCAAATCTTGTAAGTGTAGGTGGACCGATTGTAATTTTTCCTTTCTCACAAGGTATTTCTTGTGCCAAGTGTTCTTCTACGGTGTCTATTACTTCTCTACTTTCAATTTCCTTTAGTTTCTTTTCTAAATCGTCTTTTTGCTTATCTGTTAATTCTTCTTTTTCAATTAATTTACGATAAGTATCCATGGCCTTAGTCAGACCTGCGTTTTCTTCTATCTCAGTTGATTCTGCTCCAGTTTCTACGGATTCTGCAATTTCTTTTTCTATCTCAGGATTAACTTCAGACAAGTAATGAATTTTCCAAAAGCGGTTATATATTCCAATAAATCAAAAACTACGAATTGAGCGTCGAATCGGTGTCTAGAAAGCAACTAATTTTGGAAATAAGGGGAAAAGAGAAGATCTCTTGTGAATTAAAACGTCACCTGTCACCAAAAACGGTTGGTGCTATAATGAGATCTTTGCCCCTGGAAGGAAATGCCCATCTTTTAGGAAAAAGTATTGTCTATTTTGAAACGCCTATCGATTCTGGCATTGAAAGGGCAAAAAAAGACTTCAAAAAGGGCGATGTGGCATTTCTGCCATCTGAAGGAAGTATTTGTTTTTTTACTAACGATGCATCTTATGTAAAAACTATGACTCCGATAGGAAAAGTAATTGAAAATATTGAAAATCTTAAAAGCGTGAAACCTGGTGACGTTCTTTGTCTTTATGCTGGCTGATATATGTGATGTCCGCTATATCCGCCTACTCTCTTCACAGTTCCTTTTTGTAAGGATTCCAAGAGAAACTTGTTTGCTGCAGAAACCTTTACGCCGGTTTGTCTTGCTAACTCTTGAACTGTGAAAACTTTGGCATTTTTGAGAAACTTCTCTGCATCCTTTTCTTGTAGTGTTACTACAATCTCTGCTTTTGGCTGTCCTCCTTCCCCTTTGTCTTTTTTAGATTTTGATTTAGATTCTTTTGACTGTGTTTTATCCTTTGATGCAGCTGGCTTGTTTTTTGTTCCCATACCCACATCACAAAATATTCCTCTTATAAACGATTTAGCATATCTAGAATTATCCGGTTGCAGTTTCCTTATTTCAAATATAAATAGCAATTTATCATTAGGTGATTATGGGAATTGTATCAAAAGGAGCAAAATGCAATGTTGACGGTTGCGATAAGGATGGGGCCCGTTCTTTGAATACAACAAAGGTTGAAAATGCTGGTCTTCGTGTTGATTCAACTGGCAAAAAAACTGTTTTGTGTAAAGAACATTATAAAGAATACAAAAAGGAATCAAAAGATGATAGGGATCTAGAACGCGCTCGATATGACAAATTCTAGTCTTTTCTTGCTTTTTTCTTTCTATGATAATGTTTTGTCGGTGTTTTGAAATAATCCTTGCTTAATTTTTCGTAATATTGATTTAATTTTTTGTATAGGCGTTTAGGTTTTCTCTTTTTTTCATTACTGATTACGTAAAGTGCCATAATGGGAAATGCAATTGTTGCATCCGCGTATACTGTAATCATTCCATGATGTGCATCTTGTACCTTGCCCCAACTTTTTCCCTCTTGTAGTGTAGCTCCAGATAAGCCGCCTGTATCTGGCCTTGCATCCGTTATTTGTATTACATAATCTTGACCGCCATCATTTCTGCGAAGGATTTGATCAAGTAGTGGTCCTGTTTGCTGAGCAGTATTTTTAGGCACTCCTCCGCCAAGCTCCAGTATTCCTGATTTTTTAGAGTTATACAATATAGCTGCCTGCTCAATAATCTCTTTTACAAAATCCAAATTATACACTTTGTTATGTAATCTATGCACTGCAAGATTTAGTGCTAATGAAGAATCTTTCAAAGTTGAAATGTATACTGGAACATCATATTTGTATGCAGAAGCAATGAAACTTTTTTGAGGATATTTTGCCTTCTCACTGCTTATTTTTCCCATAAAATTGCAAAACTCTGCTGTGGTAAACGGTTTGTTTACAAAATTATCTTTAAACATTTTTTGAATAATTTGATCTTCTGCCTCTAATGTTTCGTAGAATTTAATGTAGACATCTCTAATTCTTACAATTTCATTTTCAAATAACTTCATATCATCTACTTCATGTGAGCCCTGTTTGACTGGTAGACCCCAAGCAAAATGATCTTCATGGTAAACATTGGCACCTGTAGTTATAATCCAATCAACAAAACCCCTCTCAATTAGAGTCTTAATTATGCCACCAAACCCAACAGGAGTTAGTGCACCTGATATAGTAAGACAAATCGTTGCTCCATCATTGATCATTTTTGAGTATAGTTTTGCAGCTTCACCAAGCTTTCGCCCGTTGTATCCTGATTGAGCAAAAACATCTATTAAATTCTCAATTGTCATTTTTGGATGTAACTGTATGTGGGGGATTTTTTTTCCATGAAATTTATGAGGATCCACGAATCAGACACTTTTTCTTTAGTAAATAACGCTTACGACTAAACATTAAACTATCTGACGATTTTTTTAATATCGTATTTGTCTGCCAATCTGGGTATAACTGATTCACAACTATTGCAACTAAAAACTAAACCTAATGTTATCCTGGTTGATTTGAGAAAAAAAGAAGAGTTTGCAAAAGGCCACATTAAAGGCTCTACAATTTTAAAATTAGAAGAAAAAAAAACACTAGATGTTCCTAAAAACTCTAGAATAATTTTGATTAGTTACTATGAGGAACAATCAAAAACAATGGCAACCAAATTAAGATCAAATAATCTTGATTGTTATTATTTGATTGGTGGTTTAAAGGACTGGAAACGAGGACTTTATTGTACAAACATTTCTTATGTAGGGACAAACTATCCGTGACAAATGAAAGTAATTGATTTAGATAACCCTGAAAGAGTAAACCGTATTCCAAATGAAACTAACACAATTCTCTCATCAGGTAAATTTATTCATCATGGAGTTACTGTAAGAAAAATTGAGCTAAGATTGTATGTTGAAAAAACAGATGATAATCTAGGTAATTATTCTTTAATTACATCATTTGTTGATACTGATATTGGTTCAATTGAAATGATCTATGATGAAGGATTTAGAGGTAACAACGCATTAGAACGTGCAGCAAATTTCTTAATATCTACTCTAGGAGTTTCCGGATTAGTTTTACGTTCTATTATTGCATTAAAACAACATATGTCTGATATTTCAAAAAACTAATTTTTTGTTGTGCTTCTTCGTTAATGGTTTTACTCACGGTAATAACTACTAGAAAATAATTTTCCAAGATGATTAAATAGAAAAAAAATCTATTGAAATGTATGGCAAAGATTGCTGATTATTTTATTTCTGCTGTTCAATATGACTTTGATCACGTCAAAATTCTAAATGTAAAACGCCATTTAGATAGAGGTGAATTTGTAGCTAGAGGAAATATTGTTAATAGAAAAATAATTTACGATGATTTGAAAAAAGGATTAAAGTATCAGACAATACGTCGTGATGAGAATAATAAATGGGTGATCGGAAAAGATATTCTATTAAATCCAAAAACAGGCATCATTTCCATAGATCCCAAAAATTCCTCTAGTGATAATTTAGGCAATCTGCCTGAGTTTTAGCCTAATTTTCCTATAGGATCATCTCGCATAGCCAAAGATTTAATTCAATTATTTTTGCGTCTCATTCTGTGCGTATCTTACAATTACATTGCGATAGAATCGAATATACACCTACAAAGAAGGAGATTAAATCAGCTGAAGATATATCTCCTGAAACAAAAAATTTTCAAGAAATTGTTGTTGCTTTTATAGCAATTGAGGAAGGAGATGATTCTAGTGTTGCAAAAAACGCTATATCACAAATTAAAGCTTCAATGGAAAAAATTGGCTGCAAAAAACTTCTTCTATATCCATATGCTCATTTAAGTTCAAATCTAGCTGCCCCGTCGACAGCAATTTCATTATTACATGAAATGGAAAATGAATCTTCCGATTTAGAAGTATATCATGCACCTTTTGGATGGACCAAATCCTATAACATTCAAGTAAAAGGACATCCTTTGGCTGAAAGCTCCAAAGTAATTACTAAAGACGCTGACTCTGATATTGAATCTGAGGCATTAAAAGGAGAATCTAAAATCAAATCATTTTGGTACATCATGTCTCCTGATGGTACAATGACACCAGTGGAAAATTATGATTTTTCTAAACATAAAAAATTAGAACTCTTATCAAAGTATGAAGCATCAAAGCAAAGGAAAGTAGAAGAACCCCCGCCACATGTGGGGCTTATGAAAAAACTTGCAATTGCTGATTATGAACCTGCATCAGATTCAGGCAATATGAGATTCTTTCCTAATGGAAGACTAATCAAATCACTGATAGAACAATATGTTACTGATCGTGTAAAAGAATATGGAGGTTATGAAGTTGAAACTCCGATTATGTATGACTCTCATCACCCCAGTATGGTTAGTTACTTTAATCGATTTCCAGCACGACAATACAATATCAATTCAGAGGGAAAGAAATTATTTCTAAGATTTGCTGCATGTTTTGGACAATTTTTGATGGCAAATGATTTCCAAATATCTTATCGAAACCTTCCTTACCGTTTATACGAATTAACCCGTTATAGTTTTCGACGAGAACAGTCAGGTGAGTTAGTAGGACTACGGAGACTACGAGCATTTACTATGCCTGATTGCCATGCATTTTGTGCAGATATGTCGCAAGCAATTGATGAGCTAAAGATTAGATTTGATCTATCCAAGGATGTGATTACAGAACTTGGAATAAATGATGAAGATTATGAAATGGAAATTAGATTTACTTAGGATTTCTACAATTAAAATAAGTCTGTTATAGAAGGAT
>CAYWRD010000035.1:5572-11706 GCA_964460675.1 uncultured Nitrosopumilaceae archaeon | reverse complement strand
AGCTGTTCCAACAAATACTGATAGAAATGTTCCCGCACATGTCGGACATGCAATAAACAATCCAGTTACTGCGCCAATGCTACTTGCACCACTTCCTTTCTTTGATATTTGGTATGCCATAACAGCAATGGCGGTGTTTAATCCTACAAGATACGATACTGTTACCTGCAGCACTAGATTGATTGGAATTACTTGCAAACCTACATGATTTGTAAGGTATACAATAATTTTTGGCATGTATCCCGGTCCATCACAGCATGGTGCAACAAACCCTGATGGTATTTTGGCACCATAATGATATTCAAAATCAATTTGAGGTTGATATACCAAAATCCCTGATGCAAGTGAAAAGAAAATCCCGTACCCGATAAATGTTACAACAAAAACTTTTCTTGCCTTTGAATTCCATGTTACTTGCGCTATTATTGAAAGCAAGTCATTTTGTCCCTTGGATGCTTTTTCTTTATGGAGTAAGTGAATTCCATAAAAAATTGCACCAAAACATGCAATCAAAATAATGTAAAACCCATACGCTATTCTTTGAATAATATCGAAAGTGTTAGGAGTCAAAACATCAGAGTCTTGGTATCTAGAATACCACACAAATAAGATTCCAATTATTACAAACCCTAGAATGATTAACAGTCTTCCTCTAGAATTAACAGGCTTGGAATCCATTACACCAAACGGATTTTCATTTAATTAAATTCTATCTTTATTTTAGTGAATGGCCTTTGGCACAAACATGTAAAGGATTGCTATTATTTCCAACCTTCCAATAATCATTAGAAAACTAAGCACGATTTTTGTTGCAGGATCTGTATCAAAATCAATAACATCAGCTGATAATCCACCGGTAGTGATCACTCCTACTGCTTCAAAGAATGCATTCTCGTAACTTACATCCTCTATGGCTGCCAAATGTACTCCAGTTACTGCTGCAATTACTGGAAACATCCCAATAATTATTAGAGTTGAGATCAAATCTTTTCTTGCACCAGAGGGCATTTCGTCTCTTGTTTCTTTTTTGAATAGTTTTCTCAAATCTCTAAGATGCATTAATCTGAAAATCTTGATTCC
Organism: uncultured Nitrosopumilaceae archaeon; assembly: GCA_964460675.1. Classification (GTDB taxonomy): domain Archaea; phylum Thermoproteota; class Nitrososphaeria; order Nitrososphaerales; family Nitrosopumilaceae; genus CAYWRD01. The sequence goes on along the minus strand of CAYWRD010000035.1, from coordinate 10,626 downwards.
GCCGGCAGTTGAGAAACCACAACCACCTGCAAACATCAGAATAATTAGAATTGCATGGGCTGAACTATTCAACCCTTCAAGAGTTGTTTCTTGTAATCCAGCTGTTGTACTAGCAGATATTGAATAAAATGCACCAAGTAATGGATCTTCTCCACTTAGCCACAAAAATAACAAAATGGCTACACCTAATATTGCAAAATACGTCAGTACTTCTTTTCCTAGTTTTGGGGATAGGAATTTTTTTCTCACAAATGCATAGTGGAATGTAAATGGCAGTGCACCAAGTATCATTCCCCCCATCAATACAATATGCTCTTGCCAAATCAAATTCTCTAAAATTTTCGAATTAGGTAAAAATCCCCCTGTCGCCAATGTGCTCATTGCCAAAGCAAAATTATCCCAGATATTTCGCTCACCAAAAAAGTAAAGCAAAATTGCAACAATTACGATGTATAATGTAAAAATGACTGTAATTGTCCCAAATAATTCTCTCATGTGTAGTGTTTTTCCGGATATAAAACCACGCATTGATTGTAGTTTTGATTCAGGATAAAATGCCGTAATCACCAGATAAATGAAACTCATGCCTCCCACTAGCTGGGTATAACTACGAAAGAACGTGAAACTTTGTGGTAGGTCTTCTGGTGTGTCATACAATGAGATTCCTCCAGTGGTGAATCCTGCAGCACTTGAAAAGAATGCATTAGAAAATGCTTCAACTCCTGTAATCTCGTATGGTGGAACATACAGATATGGAATTGTACCAAACAACGACAGCAGAAATAAACTGGCAAACACCAGAATTGATGCTTGCTGCATATTCAAACTAGATTTTTCACCATATGAGTTCAAAAAGAATCCAGTAACTAACAAAAGCACAGTAGTAAGATAAATCCCAGTAGCGGTAACTGTCTCTGCCATTACTGTGGAAATTATTGCAGGAACAAGCAACAAGACTCCTGCAAATTGCAATACAAACCCCAAATTTCCAAGAATTGCTTTTACTGGTGGACTCAGCAGTCTTGGAGGTGTTGCAGTAGCTCCTCGAATAATATCTGCAATCGTAGACTGCAAAATAATTCCTACAACTTCATTTTTTTTAGAAATTACAGGTAGCTTCCTAATTCCATTATCTCTCATTTTATGTAAGGCGTCTTGTATTGTTGCCCTTTCGCTAATTGTGATTAGTGGTGTCGACATTATGTCTGTTAGTGTAGTTGCTTCGGCGGTAATTGTAACATCGCTTACTTTGTTGAGAATATCTTCATCTGTTACAATACCAATAGGTTGATTTGTGTCATCTGTAACTATGATGTCGTCTCTTTCATAATGTTGAAGAACTCTTGTAGCATCACTAGTAGGTGTCTTTTGATTTAGCACCAAGACATCCTTTGTCATATACTGCGCAACTGGTTTTGTCAGAACATATGATACTGCACGCTCTGGATTTGTCGACATATAGCTACCCCTTTCTAGTTGATTTTAAATAACTTGGGATTCAGCAAGTACATCTAGATCGTGGTAAAAAAATTAACACAGATTTAAACAAATCCCTTTAGTATCTTTATAAGGTTTGAACTCGCTTCTACATACTGTATGGATATAAAGCAGGCCCAAGAACCTGATTATGATTCTGTAAATATTGACTATGTTGGCTTTGTAGATCCTTATGCAGTAGAAGGAATGGCCATTCTGAAAGGTCAGGGAGGAAAAGAATTTCATATGAGGGCATTTTCAGGTGAGGTAGCAAAACACATAGCTAGCTTCATTGAAGATTCATCAGATTCTGTTCCTTCAGTTTATAAAATGGTTGAGCAAATTTGCGAAGAAAATGAGATGTTTTTAGTCAAAGTAAAAATCTATGAATCCGGCGAAGTCCTTCGTTCAAATCTTTACCTTACTGGAAAAAAGGACTTGGTCTTGAGAAATTACAGAGCTTCTGATGCTTTAGCATTGGCAGCATACTATAATGTTCCAATTCTGGTGAGAAAAAACCTTCTAAAAGAAAGTATGGAAGTCTAGGTTACTATTTCATCTAGTCTGTCTTCTTGCTGAGCTCTTTTAATTTCCATTGCAATTCTTCTTCCGACTCCAAAAGTTTGACCGTATTGATATTTTGTATATGGACTGGTTGTTGCAACAATTGGATTTCCTGGAACTCTCAAAGACACATCATAAACTACTAAATCCAAATCCTTCGTAATTACACTTTGAAGCGAAAATGGTCCAATAATACCTGGTGCGTATTCTTTTTTTGTAGCGTTTACAAATTTGTCACCCATTTTGATTACTTTTTCTAACAAAGATTCACGTATGCTTGCAGGAGTATGACCAACTTCAATATTTTGCAAGTCAATATTGATATCTTTTTGTTGATTTGCCGGCAATGCATTAAAATCCATAATATTTGTCTGCAATCTCCGCTCTATTCCAATAAAGTCAACATAATCTGAAATTGGAGTGTAAAAATAATTGAAATTCATGTATGTGCCAATTACTAATTCCTCAATCATTGCATTTTTGAGGTCTTTTCTATCAATTACTCCTTGTTTTATTTTATTTTCAGATTTTTCAACATAGTCCTTGTATGAAGATACTGTAAAAAACGCTCTTTCTAACTTTCTTTTCTTTTCTTGTACCTTTACTATGCATGGCCTGTCTATGTTTTTTGGATTCTTGAATAGCTTTGGAAATCTAATTTTTGCCTTTTCTAAAAGATAATACTGTCCTTTTTTTGCAGTTCTTTCCTCTGCTTGGAATAGTTTTCTATTTCCAAAAATTGGAACATTGAATTTGTTTTCAAGAGTATCATATCCCAAATAAACAGTCAGTGATCTATGAGGTACTATGATGGTGTTAGTATCTCGGAGAGTTTTTTGCTCTTTTGCAGATGCCATGTCTTTGAATTTTTTTAAAACTTTGATTTCATCTGCAATCCTTCCAAATCTTTGGTATGGACCCTCACGACCTTTTTGACAGTATACGATTGTTTGGAAATCTTCATCTTTTGCTCCATCCATTACCTCCAAGGCAGAATGACTTCCTAAAACGCCAATACGTACATCATCATAATTATTTACAATTTTTTTAATATCTGAAATCTTAATCATGTGATTTCTAAAATCAGGGATCTAATATAGGTAATTTTTTACTATTTAGATCTATGCAATTTTTAGCATTGGCTATCAAAATTACATGCAAATTCGTATGTTAATCTAACAAACCTTGCCGCAGTCACATTTTCTGCTAATTAGCAGATTTTTGAAAAAGGCTAGTCTTGACTGAGATATTTTTGGTTCATTTTTTCCAACTATTTTGTACAGGGTAATGCCTGTTTCAGGACTAGTTCCTCTTATTGACCATGTACCGTTTTTCATTTGATATGGCTCAGGATTTTGGATGACTACTTTTCTTTTTGCCTTGACGTCATATGCTTCTGCACTGAACATGAAATGTTGTTTCAAATTTTGTATTATTTCAGACAAGTAAAATTTTTCCAACTTTTGAGATCTTTTTTTCTACTGCAGTAAGACTTTAGTCATAATATGCTTATTTTGAATCATGTTTTATTATTTTGAACTTCAGCTTGCAGGCGTGATTCTTTTGTCTGCTATGGCAATAGCTGGCTTTTCGCTTTGGTACAAGAGACGAAAAGCTAGGCTCGAAGAAAAGAGATTAGAAGAAGAAAAAGACAAGCAAAACGAATTTTGAGTTTCTAGTGCCATGCTATACCTATTAGATAAAATATAATGAGATACAAGGTTAATCATTGAAACTCGTTATCGGCATTACTGGTAGTACTGGTGTAATTTATGGAATCCGCATGTTGGAGGTTCTAAAGAAACTAGATGTTGAAACTCATTTAATCATGTCTGAGTGGGGACAAAAATGCATAACTATGGAGACTGATTATGACGTATCTTCTGTAAAATCTCTTGCTACAAGCGTATCTGATGAGAACAATATGGCCTCTAGTGTTTCTAGTGGAACCCATAAAGTTGATGGGATGATTGTTGCGCCATGCAGTATGAAGACACTTTCAGCTATTGCAAATGGATTTGATGATACCTTAATTGCAAGAGCTGCAGGAGTAACGCTCAAAGAGTCACGAAAGTTAGTTCTTATGACAAGAGAAACTCCTTTGTCTGCAATTCATTTGGAAAATATGTTAAAATTATCTAGACTGGGTGTAGTTATTCTTCCTCCTGTAATGGAATTTTACACAAAACCAAAAACAATACAAGATGTAATTGATCATGGTGTTGGAAAATGTCTTGATCAATTTGATTTAGAGCACGGTTTATACGCTCGTTGGGGAACTTTTTGATAGTTGACAATTTCGTTTGAAAAAATAGTACATGCCAAAAGAGACAAAGTTTTCAAAATAGTAACAGATTACGAATCATTTCAAAAATTATTGCCACAATATTTTACATCCATTAGAATACGATCCACACGAGGAAATGTCAGTGTGGTTGAGCAGCATATCAAACTAGCTGGAAAGGAGTTAGTAATGATGACTAAGCACGTTAAAAAAGAACCAAAACTTCATGATGTGTTTGTTATAGGCGGCGATGGTAAAGGAAGTCATATTTCTGAAAAATATGAAGAAGTACCAAATGGTACTAAAATCACTGTTGAGGCAGACATAAAACTAAAAGGAATAATGAAAATTGCAGGTTTTTTGGGCAAATCAAAGATTGAAGATAGTTTAATTGAGATTATGGATGAATTTGCAAAAATTGCCGAAAATTAATCAGACTTTGATTCGTTTTCTTTGAAATCTTTGAGCTCTTTTTCGCCTTCGATCTTGCCTTTTTCATATTCTCCCTTTGCCTTGCCAAAGGTTTTTGCAAGCTCTGGTATCTTTTTGGCACCAAAGATAAACACTATTGCTATTATGATTATGAAAATCCATTCTTGACCTTGAATGAAATTTCCAAGCATTCCTAACATTATACACTATTTTTGGCGATTTTAGATTTAAGTGTTCGTTGAAATTTGAGCACACAATCTGGCAAACTAATTTCACCTGACAATACAATTAGGTAGTC
>CAYWRD010000035.1:0-5562 GCA_964460675.1 uncultured Nitrosopumilaceae archaeon | reverse complement strand
GCATACTATTCATCAAGCTAATTTTACTTGTGGTTTTAAACAGCCACTAAAACGATAATTCAGTTATTGCTATTAAATCAGTTTAATTTCTGATTTTTAGATTCTGTCATTTTTCTTGTTTTTCTCTCAATTAGCAACATTCCAGTAATGTATAGTCCAATCATAGGACCTGCAATAAACCACATCGTGACACCACTCCCGTCTGGCGTTATTACTGCACCAAATACAACGATTGCAACTATTGCATATCTGATATTTTTTCTCCAAAACTTTGCATCAGTCATTCCAGCTACTGTTAATGCATACATTACAAGAGGCAACTGAAATGATAATCCAAATGCCAACAAAAACTGCAGTACAAATGTAACAAAATCAATTACGTTTAGAAATGTTACAAGTCCTGCAGAATCTCCATAACGATACAAAAAATCAAGAATGTATGGTATTACAGCATAATACGAAAATATGCAACCAGAAACAAATAGTCCTAAGGCGGGAATGGATATGCTTCTGCTTACATTAATTTCATTATCTTTTAATGCTGGTTTTATGAATCCCACAAACTCTTTTATCACTACTGGCATGGCAACAACAATTCCTACTAGTGCAGCAATGTACACTTGTGAGAAAAATGCTTGACCTGGAGCAGTTTGAATTAGTTGCACGTCCTCAGGAACTAAATTTTGTTTCATATGGTATGTGATTTGAGCCGCCACATTGTTTAGTGGCTCAGGTGTAGGATAGTAAAGAGTGACTCCCGAATACTCTATTGGTTCAAAATGAAACGTTAAAAGAAAAACCGTAATAATTCCTACAATCAACACTATGCGTAGGATCCTTTTTCGTAATTCTTCTAGGTGTTGATTAAACTCCTGAATTTCAGACATTTAATGATTTTATTGTGCAAAACTAACTTATCTATTTGCCGGGAATTGGCAATAGTTTTGCCTCAGGTAGGCCTCCCTCCTTCATTTCATCTTCAGTCAAATTCTCAAATTCTAAGGTAATTGTTGCCTTTGTTTTGAATTTTGTTTCCATTTCTTTTGCCAATGATGCAATTTCTTTTGGAGAGAAAAACTGTTTTGAATTCTTTAGGAAAATTCTGTCTCCTTTTTCTAATTGTTCTCCACCGTATCTGTCTTTGAGAAATTTTGTAATTTGTGGCAGTTCATCTCGAGGTATATGATTATGATAATAACAAACTCCCTTTATTTTTTCATAATCAAATGGAGCGCCATGTCTATACAAAAACACACCAATGAATATTGCTTGATCTTCTGGTTCTCTGATACACTTGATGTCCCAATTCAAAAGTTTGTCTTCGTTATAGGTAAATTTCTCAACTTCATCTGGAGTCAATTTCCAATATCTTGCTCTTGCCAAATCTGATTTATTACAATATTTTCTGATATAAATTCCCTTAACTTGGGAATTTGTGTTTAGGTTTGGTGTTTTCGATCCTTTCTCTTAATTCCCATGTATGGTAGGCTTTCCTTTTATACGAAAAAACGCAATTAGTAATTTATGGGATTAAGAGTCACCATCGTTTTAGATAATGCGCTGGCCGAAAAATTACGAAACCTACAAGCCAAGATGATCAAAACATCATCTAAATCTGTGAGTTTTTCATCTGTGGTAAATGATGTGCTAGAAGAAGGTCTTAAGAAAATTAAAATCTAAAACTTACATGAGAAACATTTCGTTATACAATTAAACTCATTTTAAAAATTATTGTAAGATTTTCAACTATCTTATTGTCAGAGTTCTAAACTAACGATACCCAAACCCATCGGGGTGATACCTATACAACAATACATCCACCAATGGTTCGGATATCTGTAAGTCATTTCCTTTTGAGTATAAAAGGACAATATTTCAGCAAGATAGATTAACCACAATAGAATTTTGAAATTATATGCCTGAATACAATGTGCATGTCACAATTGAAAACAAACCTGGAATTAGCGACCCTGAAGGTGATACTATTCTAAATGATTTAGTTTTAAAAAACAAAAAGACATCTGTCTCAAAAATAAAATCTGCAAAGATGCTCAAGTTTACCATTAATGAAAAAGATAAGAAAACTGCATCAACTAAGGTCCAGCAAATATGTGATGAATTAAGAATCTATAACCCGCTTGTCAGTGTAATATCTGTAGATGTTTTTGATTCCTAAGTTTTATCTAAACTTTCTACAGTTCCATTAATCAACAACTTGCTTCGTAAAAAGCCTGCCAGATCTGTTTGAGTAATTACTCCAACTAATTTCTCGTTTTCCAAAACTACTAGGCGTCTAATGTTACTGTTGATCATTTTTTGAACTGCAGAATCTACAGTAGTTGATGGCTCTACCCATTTGAACTTGGCAGACATGATACTTTCTAATTTTATGGATGATGCAGTCTTGTCTTCTGCTGCTATTTTTCTGACAATGTCTCTTTCAGTGATTATTCCTAACGGCTTGTCGTCACGAACTACTATAAGAAAACTAATCTTTTTTTCTTTAAGCACCTTTGCAGCATCAAGGGCAGTCTTATCTAATGGAATGGTAATGACGTTTTTTTCCATAATGTCTCGTACTTGAGCCATAGCGATCCAGTATTTTGGTTCAATTAAAAATCTTGTCTAGATTCAAATTAAATACCACTTACAGGAAAAATAATTGTGAAGGTTGGAGTTATTGTTTTTCCAGGCAGTAACTGCGATAGAGATATGTTCCATGTCTTAAAAGATGTTTTTCATCTTGATGCGCAATATTTTTGGCATGAAAAAGGCTTGCCAAAAACTTTGGATGCAATAGTTTTGCCTGGTGGGTTTTCTTATGGAGATAGACTTAGAGCAGGAGTAATAGCTGCAAACAGTCCTGTAATTAAAGATGTAAAAAAAATGGCAGAACGTGGGGTTCCTGTACTTGGAGTATGTAATGGTTTTCAAATATTAGTGGAGGCTGGTCTTTTGCCTGGAGTATTGCTCAAAAACACATCTCTGAAATTTATGTGCCAGTGGACTAATCTAATTGTAGAAAATAACACAACTCCATTCACTAACAAACTAAAACTTCATCAAAAAATCCCTATTCCAATTGCTAACGGTGAAGGAAGATACTATGTAGACGAGCAGACCCTATCTGATTTGAAAAAACACAACCAGATTGTATTTAGATATGAAGATACTGTTAATGGTTCATCATATAGAATTGCTGGAGTTTGTAACAAACAAGGAAATGTAGTTGGAATGATGCCCCATCCAGAAAGGGCAGCAGAAAAAGAAATTAATCCAATTGATCATAAGCCATCTTCTCTGATTTTTGAATCACTTCTTAATACAATAGGTGTAAAAAATTGAGTCTAGAGAAGCAAGAATTAGAATATCTTGAATCTAAAATCAAAAGAAAACCAACCTCTACAGAACTTAACATAATAGCAGCTGAATGGTCAGAACATTGTTCATACAAATCATCTAAAAAACATTTGAAGATGTTACCCATGATAGGCCCTCTAGTGATTACAGAGAATGGATATGATTCTGGAGTGTTAGATGTTGGTGATGGATATGTTGTAACTGCGCACATAGAAAGCCACAATCATCCTTCTGCTGTTGAACCTTATGGTGGTGCCGCAACAGGTGTAGGCGGCGTAATTCGAGATATTTTATCTGCAGGTACTAGACCAATTGCAATTTTTAATGGATTACGTTTTGGAGATATAGAAAAAGATCAACAAGCTCGTTGGCTTTTCAAAAATGCTGTTTCAGGAATTGCAGATTATGGAAATTGTCTTGGAATTCCAACTATTGGTGGAGAAGTCGAATTTGATAGTTGTTATGAAAACTATGCACTAGTTGATGTAGCTTCAATTGGATTTGGTAAAAAAAATAAACTGATCAAAAACCATGCTGAAAAAGGGGATGTTGTCGTTCTAATTGGTGGCTCTACAGGACGAGATGGAGTAGGGGGATCACAATTTGCGTCAGATTCATTAGAATCAGAAGACCGTTCTGCAGTGCAGATACCAGATCCTTTTATTGAGAAATTAATCATAGAGGCAATTTTAGAAGCTCGAAATCAAAAACTCATCAAAGCAATGAAAGATTTGGGCGGTGGAGGATTATCATGTGCCGTATCTGAAACAGCTGATGCGATGGGCGTTGGAATTGAAATGGATGTAAACAAAATCCACACAAGAGAGGATGATATGCATCCTGATGAAATAATGGTTTCAGAGTCACAAGAAAGAATGCTCATAATAACAGACAAGGACAAATTAAAAAAACTAGAAAAGATCTGTGAAAAATTTAGCATTCCTTGCTCTGTTATAGGACGAGTAAAATCAAATAATCATCTTCATGTGAAACAAGGAAAAGAGACCCTTGCTAACATTTCAGCTGATATTGTAGCAAATGCACCTCTCTTAGATAGACCGTCAAAAAAACCAAAATACTTGGACACAATTGAGGATGAAAAGAAAATAAAACCTTCATCTAATTTATCTAAAGTTTTACTAAAGTTGTTATCATCGCCTAACATTGCAAGTAAACATTGGGTGTATGGTCAGTATGATCATGAGGTTGGAATACGAACTGTAACTAAACCAGGACATGATGCATCTGTTTTACGTCTAGATAATGGTAAATTTTTAGCTGCAAAAATAGATGGCAACCCAAAACACTGCTACATTAATCCACGTGAAGGTGCAATTGGCTGCTTTGAAGAAGCCTGCAGAAATGTTGTTTGTACTGGAGCTAACCCTATTGGAATGCTTGATCATTTGCAGTTTGGAAATCCAGAAAACCCAGAGATATTTTGGACCTTTTTAGAAACACTGAAAGGATTAACCGATTTTGCAAAATCTTTTTCGATTCCCTGTATCGGGGGAAAGGTTAGTCTGTACAATGAAACCCCAAAAGGTCCAATAAAACCAACTCCTTTAATTGGAGTTTTAGGATTGATTGACAAAAAACCGTTACGTCCTCAAAAACTCAAAAATGGTGATTTCATAATAATAATTGGCAATACAAATAACGAGCTTGGCGGTTCTGAATATTTTGAATATATTCACAAATTCACTGGAGGCCAATGCCCTAAGGTCAATTTTGATGATTCAAAAAAGAACATGAATGCAGTTTTGCAGTTAATTTCAAAGGATTTGGCCAAAAATGTACATGATTGCTCAAAGGGCGGATTAGCAGTTGCAATATCTGAGCTTTGTATGACAAATGATATTGGCTGTAATGTTGATCTCAAAAAAATACCTGGAGAAAAGATAGCTTCTGATCGAATACTATTTTCAGAAAGTCATTCACGTTACATTATAGCATCAAACAAAAACAATGTTAAACAATTAGAAAGCATATTAAAAAAATACAAAGTATCGTATGCAATAATTGGAAAATTTGAAGGCGATCGTATTCAATTCAAAAACGACCATGAGCAAATAATAGATCTAATAGTTGATAAGACACAAAAAACATGGCTTAATTCATTAGAGGAATTGGTAATTCATGGTTAAAGAAAACTGCGGTGTAGTAGGAATTTTCAGTCTAAGTGGAACAAATGTTATTCCA
>CAYWRD010000034.1:0-11902 GCA_964460675.1 uncultured Nitrosopumilaceae archaeon | reverse complement strand
CACTGTTTTTCTGTAAATGTAGGCAGCATTTTCAATAACACTATCTGGAATTCCTAACTTTGTCTTTACTCCATGCAATAAAGTAAATGCTTTGCTTAACGAGGCTGTTTGTCTTGATTTGCTTCGTTGATCCCAAATTCTCAGTCTGTTAAATTCGGATCTTGTTTTACTAGAAATTGCATTTCCTGAAGAATCTTTGTTAGTTCCAATTACAGTTGATAGTCCTTTATCATGCATAGTTAGTGATGTAGCAGGACCTGTACGTGTTTGAGTCATGTAATCTTCTTGTGTGTAACCGTGACTTTCATGTGAAGTGTCAGCCATATTTTGCACTAACACAAGACCGCAATTCCCGCAGAACATTTCTCCTCTTTCAGAATCAGTTACAACGGGGTAGGTTTTGCAAGCATCTAATTGACACTTGACATCATCGTCACTAGAATAATACTGTACCACTGTTGCATATAATTAGTGATTATAAGATAAAAGGAGATTGTAATAGGCAATTTTGTTATGAAATTAATAGATTGTATACGAAAAATACCACAAGTTTTCCCGACTTGTATTCTACAAAAGTAATAGAATACACATTGTATTAAATGTTCTAATTTTGGGAATTAGTCTTTTGCGATTGAATCTCTTGAATGTCCTTTGTTTACAATCATTTGAATTACTGCATCAGTTGAATAATCAATACCATGTTCAGTCTCAAAATGTTCTCTTAGCTGTTCGATTAGTTTCAGACTCTTTCTTCCATCAAGAACAAAGTCACATTCGAATCCATAATCACTGCATTGAAGTTTTATGGTCATATTTTCGGAGTCAGCTTAAACCTATAAAAACTCTAAGAATTTTCAAATTTTGATTGTTTTAATTTAATATTACAAACTAATTAGGTACTATGATTTAGAAGCACTATACTATGAGGTCAAATAATCGAAAAATCAAAATTAAACCCGGAGGACGCCCCAAACCCAAAAAAGTTTCTACAAGACCAAGGAAACCAAGCCGTCCTAATCCCAAAAAATTCCGAGCAGTAAAGATAGGAAAGGGAGTTAAGAGGCCTAAAACCAAATCAATGAAGGGAATGTCAAGCACAAAATCATCCTCTGATGTTAAAAATGAGATTTTAAAGGAAAGAACAAATCAAAAACAAAACATTACAAAATTAAACAAGAAAGTCTCAAAACTAAAAACACTTGGAATTTCAATGCCTGGATTACAGGAATTAAGCGAGTCTTCAGTCAATAAAATCCAAAAAGATCGCCTAGATCTTAGTCTAGAAATAAAAGAAATAACTGATAATCTAGTTTCTTCTGCAAAAAGACTCACAAAACTAGAGACAAAATATAGAAAACTAAAATTATAACAACCTGAAAGTCTATCCTTTAAAGTTGAATCTTTTTTTGGATGATTCTCCTTTCTTTATCATTTTCCACCTAAAAAACACAAAAAATGAAACAGCTACAATTATTCCTATAATCAAAAGATACTGATCTGTGTGGTCTTGAAAAAGGCATTGTTGAATTTCTCCATGTTTTTCATACATGTCTAACAATATTTGATCATTGTAGCTGTCAATGTTGTTTTCATTGAGAAAATTGATTCTTTCTTGAATCTGTTTTTGTAATGATTCTAGATTTTGTTTGTCATTTGAATTACAATCATAAGTTAACTGAAGAAGGAATTTCCTTAAACTAAACAATACTTTGAATCAACTATGTATTAATTAAATTTAAAATTAGTTGTATGTTGCATATAGGATTTTGTTAAATTCAGCTTTTGCTTCAGTTATCATTTTTCTTAATTCTGAAATTTTGAATACATGTCCATCTAACTGCTCGATAAAGTTATCTGGTCTAGTAGGATTATGAAGTAGAGTCTTTAGATCTTGTTTTTCTAGATTTAATTCCTGCTGTAAGCTAATTATCTGAAGTTCTAAATCAGATGCTTTGCTAGACGAATCTAAATTTCCTGCAGGTGTGGCAGTAATTGTGTCTTTGTTGTCAGCTTCTATTTTTACTGAAGTCATCTGGCAAGAATTTGCAGATATTTTATCCCCGAGTTTTACCTTGAGGGATTGCTTGTCAGATGTTACGGTTATTACTGGAAGTCTTACTGTTGTAGGACCTGCACATGCCTCAAATATCGCATCATAGGTTCCAGCAGTTTGCCTTGATTCTTTTACAGATAATATTTTTGCAGACTCGCCTTCAATTACCATGCCTGAAAATGTCATTTTCTCAATCTTTTGTTTTGAAGTTGGTGAGGCATGTACTGCAAATAAGATTCGGTGTAACTCTTCACGTTTCTCATTGATTTGTTTTCTTAATTCTGCTACTTTTTGTCCTTGCTGTTGAGTCTCTGGTTTATCAAATAGCTTTAATGATTGTCTTGTAAGACTAAGCTCTTCTTTTAATGAATCAAGATCTTTTTGTAGCATTGCTATTTTTTCTGAAATATCTCCTTTGTTCAATAAGGTAATTTTTATGGATTTTTGATCAGATGCTTTGATGTTTGTAGCACTTAATACACAAGAGTCAGCTTGTACCATTTCTACTAATTCATAACGCTTAGTTTCACTATCTGATCTTATCAATACATCTGGTGCATAGATTGGGGCAGAAGCACATATCTCAAAAACTAAATCATAACTGGATATTGGTGCTCCAGATGCTAGCTTGCCCACATTAGTTTTGATTGGAAAAGTTTCAAGAACATTGATTTGGGCAAGTTGAATACTTTTTCTATTAATAATATCATTGAGTGTTTTTTCATCTACCTTTTTTGCCCACCCATTATTTACTAGCTTTGATACTGAACTTGGTTTTACGCATGCAACAGAATCAGTACCTGCTTTAAATATCTTGAATAGACCGCTTTCACATACTATGTCATCGTTTGTCATCCCAATTTTGGATTGGTGTCTTGGTGGTATGATATCTGCATATGAAACCGAAACAGTCGATAACAATAATGAAAAAGACAAAAATATTACTGCTACAAATGTTAGTTTTTTCATTTTAATCTTAATTGTTGTTGTTTATTATAAACCTCATGTAGTGCCCATTTTTATCATTGTTTGGGACTTGCCCGTTTCTTATGCTGTTTCATAATTAGGTTGTAAAAACTATCTTCTATAGCATACTTTGCAAAAATTAACCACTCTATCATTCTACTCACCATTATATTCCATGTTAGTCCTGTGATCCATTGCTTTAATGGCATTGATTGGAAGAGGTTTTTAGCCTCACTTCCAATCAAAGAATTACTTCGCAGGAACTCACAGTTGTTAATATAATTCAATGATTATCTATTCTGAAAATAATATTTGATAATACCTGATCAAATGTGGCATGCCTTTTCTTGTAATCAAATTAGTGATCTTTAAATTCAGTTTCTTGTTCAGGCCTGTAACATCTAATGAAGATATCTTTAGTGATTATATTAGTAATTTTTGCAATATCTCTAACTTTTACAATTGTAGGTTTTGTTGCTTTTGATCTTAGTGTAAATGAAATTAAAGAATTGTTAGGTGCACGAAACCAAGGATTTGCTGTAAATATGATTCAAGGATTAGATAAACACATAGAAAATAGAATTTTTGATTTTCAAGAATTAACAAATCTAGATATAATTGACACTGCACTGAAAAATTCGAATAAGGAATTTCAAAAAATTCAAGACATTAAGACATACTTGAATATTAAAGAACAAGAGATAGAATATTCAGAATCTGCACCATTTATTGGAAATGAATTAGAACAAATACTAACCGAAGAACTTTCAAGCATTATTAGATTTTATCATGATGAATATAATTACGATGTAGTAGAAGAGCTTTTCATAACAAATGCATATGGTGCAAATGTTGCATTAGCTACTGGAACATCAGATTATCTACAAAGTGATGAGGAATGGTGGCAAATCGCAAAAGAAAATGGGCGGTATCTGGGTAAGATTCATTATGATAAAAACTATGAAACCCATTCAATTGATTTTGCATTCAGAATAGATGATGCTGATGGCAATTTTCTAGGAGTATTAAGAGTTGTAATGAATTTAGATAGTCTTTTGACTGGCTTTGCAGAAGAAACCGGAATAATCACAATTCAGGGTCGTGATGTTTTGCTTTTAGATGGAAAAGGCAATACAATTTATTCAAATGAACAGATTTCTATCTCAGAGTTATCTATTCCATACTTTCAAAAAATAAAACAAGGACCAGATATTGGATTTTTTGAATTAGAAGATAAAGTAGACGATTTTCTTATAATTTCATATGCCAAATCAACTGGATATAGAACCTTTGCAGGATTTAGTTGGATAGCAGTAGTTGAGCAGGACAATTCATCTATAATCCAAGAATTTGTTGTCTTGCGTAATTCTATACTGGCTGTCTCTATTGCTGGCATGATTGCTTCAGTCATAGGTGGTTTATTGATATCCACTACGATTTCATCCCCACTTAAACAATTAACTAAGGTAGCTAGTTCTATCTCTAAAGGAAATTTTGATGTAAAAATTAACAAAAGCAAAATTGATGAAATTAAAACAATCAGCCAGTCCTTTGAAGAAATGTCAAAAGATCTTCAAAAGCTTATTGATACTGAAAAAAAATTAGCAGAGGCAGATGTAAAAATAAAAAAGGAAAGACTTGTTGCAATTGGTGAATTAGCTGCAAGTATGGCACATGATCTGAAAAACCCACTGGCAATAATCAAAAGCTCAGCTGATATACTACAAAAAAATGTTAACCTAAATTCTGAATTACAGGAAGTAGTTAACAGAATGAATAGAGCTATAGATAGGATATCACATCAGATTAATGATGTATTAAATTATGTGAGAAAAACCCCACTGGATCTTCAACCAATCAATGTAGCAGAAATTATTGAAAACGCAAAGAGCTCTTTGAAAATACCTGAAAACATTGCGTTTTCAACTCCAACCTCAGAAATCACAATAAATGGAGATCCTAGAAAATTAGAAATTGTCTTTATTAACTTATTTCTAAACTCCATTCAAGCCATTGGAAAAAACCAAGGAAAAATAAAATGTTCATTAAACAAGAAAAATAATTATGTTAGAATAATAATTGAAGATTCGGGATCTGGCATTCCAGAAAATATCTTTTCAAGAATATTTGATCCTTTGATTACTTCAAAACATAAAGGAACAGGACTTGGTCTTTCTACATGTAAAAATATTATAGAACAACATGCTGGTACCATATCTGCTACAAATAATCCTACTCGATTTATCATAGATTTGCCTCTAGATCCAACTAAAAAGAACAATTTTTAGTAACTTTTATCATGACTACTACAAGATTTCTTGCATGTCTGCAAAAAAAACAATCCTATTAGTTGATGATGACATAGATTTACTAGAAAATACCGCTTATATGATAAAAAGTCTAGGCTATGATGTAGTTACAGCAGAAGATGGACAAGATGCTGTTTTAAAATACAAAGAAATTAACCCAGATCTTACAATTATGGATGTAAAAATGCCCAAAATGGATGGTTTTGATGCTTTTTTTAAAATTAAGCAACATGATTCTGATGCCAAAGTTGTATTGATTACAGCCTATGCTATTGATGAGAAAAAACACTTGAAGGCTAAAAGCATGTCCCTTCTTACAACTATAAACAAACCTTACTCCTTTGAACAACTAGAACAAGTAGTTTCTCAATACACCTAGAATCATTTTTCTAACCTTTTCAGCTTGTTAAATCTAGAATTATAAAATTTAATGGCTTCATTTACAAAACCATAATACCAATTCTTAATTTGTGAATCATTTTGGATTACTTTTTTCCATTGCTTGACTTCTAATGATGATGCTTTTCCAGTAACTCGAAATTTCGTTGGAATAAGCAAATTAGTGTAAAACCAATAAGAAATCTGATTTGCAAGATCCTCTTCTTCAATTTTTTCAAAGTTATTTTGGTATTTCACATTAAGATATGTCATAAGTTCGTATACAGGAAAGTTAGAAATTTTAGCAATTTGTATGTTATCCATGAATAAACCCCCTGCAAGATTTTTTAACCGATACACTTCTTTGCCTATGTTTTCTTTAAGATAATCCCATTTTCCAAAAACCATCGGCAAGACATTTGCATATTTTTGTGTCATTGTATCGATCTGTTTATCTGAAAGATCTAAGACATCTAAACAATACAAGATTCCATGTAATGATAGTCTATATTGATCTGCAGGTGCCTTTACATAGCTTTTACCATCTTTTACTACTAACCCTGACTCTAGTAAGCCTATGGTATGTTTTCCTCGTGCCATCCTGCCTACAAGTAATCTTCTGTATTCTTTTTCCTTGGTTCTTATCCCGCTAGAATCATCAAGTTGAGTTTTTGCCATTCCCCACGTAGTTAGTGTTCCATTCAAAGCCAGTATTTCTAACATTCTCTGTACATTTTCATGATGTTTTGTTCCAGGTTTTTTTCTAAAGGAATAACTACCAAACAATCTTTGTGCAGTAGGCCTTGTATACATCTTATAGGCATACAAGTTGCCATAAATTGTACCCTGATCTTCTGATGGCATGCCACAATTTACTGGGCACTCCGAAATATTAACTTCTCTAATTCCACTAAAATTATTCTATATTGGCATACCACAAAATAAAATTTATGGATAAATAATTATCCGCAAATTCTATTTTGGAGGATTAATCTTGGCAAACAAGAAGAAAAGAAAATCAAGTACTGATGAAATTTAATTACAAAAATTAATGAAATAATAATATTCATTTAGAATCTATTATTTTTTTATTCCTCTAACTCATAATGGCATACCACAACTTTATCACTATTATCTAATATGCAAAAATTTTTTGAAAAACACAAGTGATCTAAATGCCGGATGAATCGTGTAGAAAATGTGGAGGATTGTTGCTTGATTTTTTGGTATGTGGAAAATGTAGGACTACAATCCAATTTATTTGTAGAATTTGTGGCCAAAAAACTATTCCTAGATTTCATGAACAAATATGTTTTAGACTATATGATATAACAAGAAAAAATAATATCAAAATAACAAATAAGGCATGCCACAAATTACCAACTATTCCTATTACTTTGTCTGAATAATTACTACCAATGAGCCAAACACTCGTTAAATCAAGGCATCCTGAGCCTTTAACAAATCTGGTTGAAAGGATACCAGTAAAAGAAGGCATAAAACTTTCACATAATAAAACCACCTGGGAAGATCTTAGAGGATTATCTTGGTTGGTATTAGATGATTGGAGTTGAGCAAAAATGAATAGCATAAAGGCTCTAAAACTTGATCTTGAAATTATTTGGTATTGGGCATTATGCAAATACCAACATGCAACAAGATATCAAAAAATACCAAAACGAGAATTGCTCATGGTAAAACATTGAGGAGGAAATTGGTATGAAACGAAATTTACAAAAATCAAGGTTTGGAAAATGGCCAAAAATAGCGTTTGCCTAAACTAAACACCAATAGTCATTAACCTCGTTTTCAATAACGAGAACTTCAAAATATTTTCTAATTCATTCTAAATTTTTGTAATGCATCTGATCTGTTTATATATTACAAATAATTTTGTAAAATAACAAACCGGCTATGACATTAGCCATGACTCAAGTCTAAACCGCGTTACTGACGCTAATAATGTCTACCAACAAAGAAAGGAGATATGGTAGACAATGAAAGGTTTCGAATTTACATTTCTGGCAGTAGGAGCTGTATTAGGTGCATTCATACGTTATAAAATAACAGCATCGCCTTTGATGTTTAATGTAATTCCTCTAAATGTTCTGATTGTAAATGTCATGGGCTCATTAATTCTTGGAATGTTTATTGTATTTTCTGAACAATGGAATCTTGATGGTAGATATTCACTATTAGCTGCTGTTGGTTTTTGCGGATCCCTTACAACAATGTCTTCTTTTGCTCTCGACTCTAGTAATCTCTTAGAAACTCATCATTATGGTGCACTTGCAATAAATTTGATTGTAAATGTAGGATTATCAATTGGTGCCTTGATTGGTGGTAAAACTATGGTTAATGCTATCCTTAACGGTTAGTTGTATGGACTATAATTTTTGTATACCTTGATTACTGATTCATGATACATTTTTTGTATGTCTTCTTCTGTGGAAACTGCTAGTTTGTTTACTAAATCTGTTGCAGTAATCATTCCAACTACTTTATCGTTGTCTATCACTGGAAGCTTTCTAATTCCTCTAGTGTACATCAAATCAGCTACCATCATTACTGATTCATCACCACTTACTGTAATTAATGGAGATGACATTATCTTCTTTACAGGATCTGATATGCTATAGGCATGTGCAGCTACCTTGACTGCAAAATCTCTGTCTGTAATTATGCCTACTGGAGAGTTATTCTCCAATACAATAATAGCTCCAACTTTTGCATCTTCCATCATTTTTGCTGCTTCATTTATTGTAACTGTAGAATTTACTGAAATGACTGACTTTGTCATAATGTCTTTTGCAGTAATCCTCGATGCGTCTGTCCCCATTTTCAGTATACCTTCATTTTAGAGTCTAATAGACTCACCTATTAATCTCATTTTTGAATATCAATCACGATAATCCTATAATTTTTAATGTCATCACTTAACTATCAATTCTAGTGAAGATAAAAAAAATTCTTGTTCCCATGGATGGCTCAAAAAACTCACTTAGAGGACTAGATGAGGCGATATTTATCGCAAGACAGTGTGGAGCTACAATTACTGGTCTTTATGTGGTTCCACTATCAAAACCTAAAATTGATTCACAGATATCGTATATCGAAAAAAATCTTCTTAACAAAGCAGGAAAATTCATGTACAATGCAAAAAAACGTGCTGCAAAACATGGAATAGATTTTGAAGATAAAGTGGTTTACGGGGAAGAGGGACCAAAAATAGTAAAATTTTCCAAAAGTAAAAGATTTGATCTTATAGTTATTGGTTCAAGAGGTATGAGCAAAATCAAAGAAATGTTTCTTGGAAGCACATCTAACTATGTTTTACATAAATCCGAAATTCCAGTTATGATTGTAAAATAGTTTGTTTCTTGTTATGGCAATTGGGATCTTGTTTATTAGAAATAATTTCTTCTAAAAACCATGACACATACTTTTGTTAAGGACATAATGATCGACGATCTTGCAACACTTGATGCCTCTACAAAAATTATTGATGCTGCAAAACTTATGGCAGAAAAAAATATTGGGTGTATTATAGTAACAGAAAAGGATTTACCTGTAGGAATCCTTACAGAACGAGATTTTGTAAGACGAATAGTTGCTCAAGAGATTTCTTATCAATTGCCAATTTTAGAAGTAATGACTACACCATTAATTACAATTGATCCTGATGAAACTGTTTGGGAAGCAGCTCAAATTATGAAAACAAATAGAATTCACAAACTTCCAGTTCAAAAAACCCATAAAATTATGGGAATAATTACAACGACTGATCTGGTTAAGATTTGCAGTACCGGTTCTGACTCAGAAATGAGGAGAATCTGTGATCAAATTATCGCAAGAATGGAAAAGATGTGATTAGTTTGGTCTATTCATATCAAGTAATAAAATTCCAGTCGCTGATCTTTGTGCAGGGCAATCAATGGTCTCAATCAGTAGGTGACAAGGGAATTCTATACAAAGCAACCAAGGATCCTTATTCAAAAATTATTGTCCAGATAACCAATAATTCCAAGAAACTTTATCGTGTACCAAAAGACAGAACGGTACTTGTCTCAAATAATGTGGTACATTTCTTAGGAGAGCTAGAATAGTTATCTTACTAATAAAACAGGACAAGAAGCATACTCAGATACCTTCCTGCTGACACTTCCTAATGTCTTGAAGGCGCTTAATCCACGCAAACCTTGAGCTCCAATTACAATAAGAGATATTTTTCTTTTTTTGGCAAATTTCAAAATTTCATCTGAAACATCTCCTTCTTTAACCTGATAAGATACGGTAATTCCCTTATCCTCGCATTTTTTCTTGGCATTTTTTAGCATCTCTTCTGCATCGCCTTTCACAGATTTTGCGTATCTCTTCATAGCCTCTTTTTCGGATTTTGAGCGTGTTAATCCATGAAGCATTCCAGGTGGCGAGATGTAGCTGATATTACTTACAGTCAGTAAAATTATTTCAGAGTCTAGGTTATGGGCAAGCTCCATTGCTCTTTTTAGCGCTCTAACTGAATATTTTGAACCATCATATGGAACTAGGATTTTTTTTAACATTTTTGAAAACATTACTATCACTACTTTACTACCAATACTGGTACTTTTGATTTATGAACTATGGCATTAGCTACACTACCAAGAAATACTTCTTTTAGACCACTTTTTCCTCTTGAACCAATAACTATAAGATCAAATTTCTTTTTCTTGGCAAAATATTCTATTTCACTTGTTGGACTACCAATCTCTATTTGTGAATTAAATTTTATTCCTTTTTTTGCACAGCGTTTCATTGCTTTGTCCATGAACTGCTTTGCTTCTTTTCTTAAATGAATTTGATAGGGCATGAATGCATCAACTAAATTTCTTGGATACAACGGCATTACATAAAGACCAGTAATTGTAGCTCCACACTGTCTTGCGATAAATATCGCCTCATCTAGTCCTCTAAGTGAGTTTTTTGAGCCATCCATGGGAACAAGAATTTTTTTTAGATTTTTTCTAATCATACGTATCTGATTTCATTTTTTGGAATTTAATACTAAATTAAGATTATCATTAGTAGTAATCAAGCATTTTTTGTAGATTCAAATGACTTTTTCAATAAGGGCGGTGATATCAAAATCGTTCCTAGAATAACAAAAACAAGTGTTGCATACAGACTATCACTCAAAACCCCATGTGCCATGCCAATTCCAATTGTGATAAATGCTACTTCTCCTCTTGCAACCATCCCATAACCCACACGTAATCCCTTTGTTTTATTACGAAGGAAGAGACTTGCTGGAATACCTGCACCAATTATTTTACTTACAATCGCAACAACTAAAATCACGAGAAAAACTATTCCATTGATATCAAAAACCTTTGAAATATCTACATGAGCTCCTATAATTGCAAAAAACAAAGGAGCAAACATTACTTGTAGCCTCCCAACAAATTCTCTTACTTGAGTTACAAATTTTGATCCAGCCAAAGCCATACCTGCTGCAAACGCTCCAACTATTGGGTTCAGACCAACACTTCCAGCAATCGCACCAATACCAAAAGCAGAACCAAGCGCTACTGCCTGATTAGTTCCTCTTGATTCTAGTGAAGCTGGTCTTGCAGTAGCTGTATAATGAATTATTTTTGGTAAAATGTAAACTGCTCCTAGTAATATTAGAAACCAAAAACCAATTGATTCTCCTACATTCAATGCAATTGAATCAATTGTTGGAACCGTATTAGTAACGATAAGAGAAGTTACTGCAGAAAGTATTGCCAGACCTAAAACATCATCAAGTACTGCAGCATTAACAAGAATATTTCCTTCCGAAGTTTTCTCTTTTTTCAATTCCTCTAAAATTGTCACTGATATAGTAATGCTGGTAGCACTCAATGCAGCACCAATAACAACAGAAGTTGTCCAACCAAGACCAAATCCCATTGAAACAAAATATCCTATTAACAAAGGAAGAATAACTCCCCCTATTCCTACTGTTGCAGCTTTTAACCCTGCTTTTCGTAAATCATGAAAAGTAAAATGAAGTCCTGCTGAAAACAAAATAACTATACCTGAAATTTGCCAAAATGATAAAACTAGATCATTTAAGATAACTATAGGTTTATCATGATATGGAATTATTCCGCCAAGTGCATATGGCCCAAAGATAATTCCAGCTATTACAAAACCAATAATCTCAGATTGT
>CAYWRD010000033.1:0-12173 GCA_964460675.1 uncultured Nitrosopumilaceae archaeon | reverse complement strand
TGAGTATAAAAAAACAGGTTTTAAAAATAACTATCAACTAGTAACACAACGAATGTTAAACTCACTTACAATATGCGGTACAAAAAATGAGTGTAAAAAACAGTTAGATAAATTTCGTCAGACGGGAATTGATTTACCAATCATACAGTTCAATCCAGTTGGAAATACAATAGAATCATTTACCGAACTAATTGATACATTTACAGAGGAATAAATGAACAAAGTAGCTATAGCGGGAACTGGGATTATTAAATTCACCAAAAATGATGAAAAAATAGAGGACATATTATTCCAATCAACAAAGAACCTATTTGATAACACCCCCAATATTACACAAAATGACATTGATGCAGTTTTAGTATCTACTAACAATAATTCAAAATATCTTTCAGCCGTATTATCTGAAAAAACAGGGATTAAACCAAAAATTGCACATTCAATTGAAAGTCTATGTAATTCTGGAGCAAATTCTATAGTTTCAGGGTATTCTTATATTGCCTCTGGTCTTGCAAATGCCGTTTTAGTGACCGGTGGAGAAAGGTATGAAAGCCCAGGGCAGGTATTGGAATGGGACAATGCGAGGGGAGAATACAAGCATCCCATATTTTGGGCAACAATTTTTACAAAAGCATACAAAAGAAAATATTCGATAAAAGACGAAGAGTTATCTCTAGTAGCTGTAAAAAATCATAGACTAGCTCAAAAAAATCCATTTGCCATATCAAAGAAAAGCTATTCTTTGGAAGAGGTACTTAATTCTAAGAAACTTACTGATGATCTAAGATTGTTAGAATGTTCTCGTCCTTGTACTGGAAGTTCCTCAATACTGTTGGTTTCAGACAAAATTGCAAAGAATATCACAGATAGGCCTGTTTGGATTAAAGGAATAGGTCAAAAAACAATTTCTGCAAGTTTTACTAGCAATCCAGAACTTTCCTCAATGATATCGACAAATGAGGCATCTAAATTGGCTTACGATATGGCAAACATAAACCCAACAAAAATTGACGTTGCAGAAGTACATGATGCTTTTGCAGTATGCGAACCTATGGCATTAGAGTCATTAAGATTAACAGAGAAGGGAAAAGGAATCGATATGGTAAAAGAACTCTATACAACAAATAATCAAAAAATAAATCCAAGAGGAGGATTGATAGGATCTGGTCACCCTCTTGGAGCAACAGGCATAGCGCAAACTGTAGAGATAACTAAACAGTTACAACAAAATGCCGATGAAAGACAAATTGAAAATGCTCATACTGGACTAGTTCACAACATGTCTGCTGGTGCAACGTCATCTACAGTTCTAATCTTAGAGAAATGACTTTTGAATCAGAGCTAAAAAAAGGAAACTTTGTAGTTACAGAATGTAACAAATGCAATAAAATAATATGGCCATATTCAGAATTTTGTAAAAATTGTTTTAATCAAACAACTGTACGAAATACAAAAAACGAGGGAAAAATAATAGAGTATTCTAAACATCAAGAAAAATATTTTGCACTAGTAGAATTTGAAGATACTATAAGACTATTTGGAGATATAATTACAGGTAATCCTAGTAAAGGAAAAATAGTTAAACTTGAAGAATGTGGTTTAAAAAATGGAAGTTATTTTTTTAAACTATCCATAAAAAACTAAGCAAACACTGTAAAAATATACGGAGTGCTTTCTGGCTGATCAAATGTCCATACAGTTGGAAGCGTAATTGTTTTTATGACTTTTAAATTATATTTTTTAATAAAAGGACCCCAACCGCCATTTGATTGATTAATGGAAAATTGTTTATTTGATTTACTCCCCGCCAATACAATACAAGTATTGTATTTTAGACCAGATAGTTTTAGTATCTTTTCAATGATATTTGCAGCTAAGACATCGCCCATTTGTGGCAAGCCCCCAGTAAACATAGCAGGTTTTGTTAGATTTAAAGAAGAATAATCAAATCGTGTAGCATCATCACAGATTTGCCTAAAAGAAATACCAGTAGCAGTAGAAATAGATTTTTGTAAATCAACTAAAAATTCATCAATTTCTATTCCAATTGGATCTAAACCTAAAATTTTTGAACAGTAGGATATACGTCCATCTCCAGAACCAATATCAATTATTTCTTTGAAGCCTAACTGTTTAACACAATACGAGGCAAAATAGGCAGATAGAATCCAAGTAGGATAGAAAGGTTGAGCACTAGAATCATGTTTCAAACTATTAATCCAATATTGATTTATGTCACCTTCATAAACAACACAATTTACATCTAGAATTTTTTCTTCGTACGAGTTATGATAAATAGGATTTGATTCTGCAAATTTATGCAACATTATAAGATCTTTAGAATCAATATCCAAAAATTTCGTTTTTTTAGAGGGAATTATTTCCTGAATGTGACTATTGCCAGAATATGTTTTAAAAAATTCTTGTTTTAAAAGATCAAAATTTTGAATTATCGTATCCATTATTTTTTCTAGTTTTTGATCTCATTCATAAACCAACTGAACTTAATTCTGACCCAATCCTATTTTTAAAATCCAATTTCTTTTTGTTTTAGGTAGTATTTCATTGAGTTATAATGTAATTACCCATAGTACTATACCTGAATAAGAATAATTATGCCTATGCGAAAATCATATGAAATATCACTAATGGAATCAAAACAAAAGAATACTGCAAAAAGTGCAAGGACTAGACGGCAACGAGGCTATCAATGGGAAGACACTATAGTTAAGAGGTTTAACAATACAGATGGATGGAGTGCATTTCGATTGGGATCCCCCAGTACAGGACTACCAGATGTTTTAGCTGTAAATACACAAAATAGTTCAATATTTACAATAGAGGCAAAATCAGGAACTACAATGTCATTACCAGTTCCAGCAGATCAAATTGAACGATGCCTAAAATGGATTAAGACATTTGATATCTATAGAAAAAGACAAGTTGTCTTGGCATTCAAATTTTTATCTAAAAAAAGAATCGGATTAGGAAAATACGAAAGTAGAGAGCTAAGGGAATTTTTCAAGGTATGGGATGAAAGAAACTCCATTACTGATTGTGTTTGTACATATAATCGCGAAAAGTTTGCAATGCGTGACGGTAAAAGAGAAAATATAAAATTAAAAGAATGTCCCATGCCATTTAAAACAAGGCAACCTAGTGCGCAATTATTAAAATAAAAAGCAGATACTTTTTTAGTAACAGAAATGAAATTAACCTGTGACTGAACAAGAAGACACTAAATCCAAAGTTTTACCATTTGTAAATCCGGAAAAAAGTCCTACTCATTATGTAAAAAGATACCTTAAAGAACCAAAATACAAAGAATGGTTCAATAGAAATTATCCTAATCATACCATTTATGAGGGAATTGGAATTACAAAAGACGAATATGAGAAAATTGCTCAAGAGATTGCGGATGTAGAATTTGAGAAAATAGAATCAGAGATATCAAAATCATCAGAGCATGAATCCACAGAATCTCCAGAAATTATAACAGATGAAGATTCCAAAGCAGACTCACAAATCCAAACATTGCTAGATACGGTTTCAGAAGCTGAGTCGAGTTCAGAATCAAGAATGAGTTTTGATCAATTTGTCGATGAGCGATTATTGGTTAGTCATGATGCATTGGGAAATAAACAAATGAAAATCAAAGTACTAGAAGTGTCAGATGAACACCCTCCAGTTCAATGGAAGTTTGGGGACAGAGTTAAAGTTAGCAAAATTCTGGTAACTATCAAACATCTAGATACACAAGAAGTTGAAGAAGGCGAATTTGATATTGAAGCAATTGAAAGAGAACTTGCTGAAAAAAGACATTATACTTCAACAAATAGATGGGTTCCATCAAATGAAATCAAGAATGGGTATGTTGTGGGTTCAAGACATACTTCATTAATTAGTGATGCACTAGCCTTAGATTATATTATTTTTTAGATTAATTTGTTATAACGCACAATCAATTTTTGTTAAAAAACCTTTTAAAGACTAGGTCTAGAAGCTGACTATATGATTACAAAGCAAATAGAAGTTAATGGAACAGAATTTAGATTAACTTTAACTGATCAGGTGATAAATCAAGTTAATCATTTAAAGAGTCTATATGCTGCAGCATATGAAGATCCTGAAAGTTTTGAACAGGTAAGTGCAGAAATTTCTAACACAATTAATGAAATTGCAACTGCAGTAGAACCTGAAGCTTCAGATAGTGATTTAGACGGATTAATCCAAGAAATTATAAAAGTAGTAGACAATAAAGCCGCAGAAGTTGAAAAAGAACTAGAAGATCATTCAAAAAAGACAACTAGAAAATCAAAATCTAAATCAAAATAAAACAAATTTTGTAGGCTAGCATTAAAAAAATGGTATTAGTTATATTTGAAACATGGTTAAGAAAACTATGACGAAAGGATGTGAATGTGGAATTTGCGGGCATCATTATGAGGAAGAATGTAAAGAAAAAGAGTGTAAATGCTGCTTGAATTTTCATGAAAGATCTGGTCCAAAAAGAAAATAACTTATTTGATTTATTTTTCGTTAAAACAGCTACAATTTTTGGAAATGTGTTTGTTACATCCAAATATCTTATGGTCTCTACATCCACATAATACACATTTTTTTTCACGATTAGCCATCCAAGTCCACCTTGATATCAGATAATTTTTGAATTAGTTTTCTATCATTTAATGCTTCTAGGATCTTTATTCGAATGTTTTTAATGCGATTAGGATCTTTAGCGTAAAGGGGTTCCATAATTTCAATTTCCCTTTCAAAATAGTAATTTTCTAAATAATCCTGAATTTTTGACTTTAACTCTATCAAATCTTCGGATTGGTAGTTTTCATTACCTAGTTTGTTTACTATTGCTTGAAAAAAACCATTAATTTTAAGAAGTTCCTTGTGAATAATTTCTAAATCTCCTGGATTATCTTTTAATTCAAGGAGTTGGCTGTGAGAATCTAAAATCTTAATTAAAATATTTTTTAGATACTCATCATATGTTACCATTTCATTTACTGATATTATACTCAACTTTAAATTATCACCAAATATCTTGACACACAATGCAAGAAGCACATCTTAGATGCATCGATCCACATTGTGGGCTAGTATATCCCATAGATAGCACTGTTGTCGAGTGTGAAAAAGGCCATTTACTAGACGTTATTTACAAAGAAAAACCATCTGATAATCTTAAGGAAATTTTTACACAAAGAGGAAGAATGGATAAAAACATAATTTACAATGAAAGCGGAGTTTGGAGATTTCGCGAATTATTAAACTTCTGTCAGCTAGATACTGAAAACATAGAACAGTGTTCAAAATACTTAGTATCATTAGATGGTTCTGAAGGACGTCAGTCAAAACCATATCACATGACCAAAGTAGCAGATTTCATAGGAATGTCAACGGATAATTTGTGGTTACAGCCTGAAGGTTACAATCCTAGCGGTTCATTCAAAGATAATGGCATGTCAACTGCTGTGACCCACGCCAAATTTGTCGGTGCAAAAAAATTAGTATGTGCATCTACTGGAAATACATCTGCATCCGCTGGAATGTTCGCTGCAAATGAAGGAATAGAGTGTGATGTGTACATACCTGCCGGTCAAATAGCTCCAGGCAAACTTAGCCAAGCATACCAATTTGGAGCTCAGATATTACAAGTAGACGGAAATTTTGATGATGCATTAAAACAATCTCTAGATGATGCAAAAAACCATGGAGGGTATACCGTTAACTCTATCAATCCTTTTAGAATAGAAGGACAAAAAACGATTCCATTTCGTGCTTTAGAATATCTAAAATGGGAGGCTCCTGATTGGATTGTGTATCCTGGCGGTGCATTAGGCAATACCTCAAGTTGTGGTAAAGCATTAATGGAGTTGTACGAATGGGGATGGATTAAAAAAATTCCAAGAATTGCAGTCATAAATGCTGAAGGTGCAAGTACCTTATCAGATCTGTATAATGGAGAATTTGAAGATGAAGAACTACGTTGGAATAAAGGAAAACCTAACACAGAATTAATTCAAAAATATTATGAACATCTAGATAACAAAGGCATTAGACCAAAAACAAAGGCAACTGCAATTCAGATTGGAAGACCTGCAAATATTCTCAAGGGATTGAGAGCATTAGAGCTCACAAATGGAGTTGTTACTACTGTGACCGATTCTGAAATGTTAGATGGGATGGCAGTGGTAGGATTGAATGGGTTTGATTGTGAAATGGCATCTGGTGCATCTCCTGCAGGAATAAAAAAACTAGTCGAACAGGAAATAATAAAAAAAGATGATGTTGTTGTAGGAATACTTACTGGAAGGCAAAAAGACGCCATGCTGCCAGTAGATTATCATAATAATTCTAACAATAAATTTGCAATCCCACCAAAAAATTAAAAAATTTATTCATTGACGCACGAACCCTTAAAAGCAAGTTTTGTAAAAATATACCAACCAAGAGATGGTGAATAGAAAGTAAATGGATAACTTTGTAGGTTATTCGATTAAGGTTTTTTGGAGGTTAAAATGGTAGAACTTTGGGTAGAATTATCATCACTAGCAGTCCTAATAGGCCTGTCTGGATTTTTTAGTGGATTAGAAGTAGCATTAGTAGGCACTTCAAGTTCTAAAGTAACTCAATTAGTAAAACAAAAAGTAAAGGGCGCTAAATCCCTAGAAAAATTAAAATCAAATCCTGGTTGGATGATGTCAAGTGTTAATTTAGGAAACAACCTAGTAAATGTTGGTTCATCTGCTTTAGCTACTAGTGTATCAATTAGGATTTTCGGGAGTGAGGGTTTAGGTATTGCAATTGGAATAATGACATTTCTCATTTTGGTTTTTGGCGAAATAACACCTAAAACATATTGTAATGCTAATGCAACAAAGATTGCCTTACGATTTGCAAAAGTGTTATTGATATTCAGTTATGTGTTTTGGCCTTTGGTGAAATTATTTGAAATTATAACCAGAGCTATGGTAAAAATAACTGGAAGTAGTTATTATGCACCGCCCATAACGGAAGAAGAAATCAAAGGGATTGTAGAGCAGGGGTTAATAGACAAAGCATTAGAAAAAGATGAGAGTAGACTTGTCCATAGTGCATTAGAGTTTGACGATAC
Organism: uncultured Nitrosopumilaceae archaeon; assembly: GCA_964460675.1. Taxonomy (GTDB): domain Archaea; phylum Thermoproteota; class Nitrososphaeria; order Nitrososphaerales; family Nitrosopumilaceae; genus CAYWRD01. The sequence continues at coordinate 5,047 of CAYWRD010000033.1, read as the reverse complement.
TGTAATTAGAACTGTGATGACACCTCGAACAAAGATGTTTACACTTCCTGCTAAAATGATACTTTTTGAAGCACTTCATGAAATTAATCAAAGCACACACTCACGAATTCCAATATATGAAGAAACTCTGGATAACATAGTAGGTTTTGTTCACGTTAGAGATATTCTAAAAGAATTAGAAAAAGATAGTAAAATGAAAACACTTGAACAAATTGCTAGAGAACCTGTTTTTGTATCACAGGAGAAAATGATCAGTTCATTACTAAAAGAAATGAAAGGAAGAAAGACCCACGTAGCCATAGTAATTGATGAACATGGAGGAGTCGAAGGATTAGTAACATTAGAGGATCTGATAGAGGAAATTATAGGAGATATTGAAGACGAAACCGATGCAGCAGTTCCAAGAGACTATCATTCTATAGATAAAGATACCATCATAGCAAGAGGGGATATTCAAATTGATAAGGTAAATGAGATCTTTAAAACTGATATCCCACAGGGAGATAATTATGCGACGTTAAACGGTTTATTACACGAAAGATTACAAGACATCCCACAAGCTGGTGACAAAATAGAGGTGGATTCATTAAGAATCATTGTAGAGAAGGTAGAAAAAAACATGCCAGAAAAAGTTCGTATCGAAAGAATTCGTTCTTAATCTTTTTTTGAAAAATGCTCTTCTAGTTGTTTTTTTCTTTCAGACATATTGAATATAGATTCTGTATGATTGAAAGCTTCTTCATATGGCTTTTCAAAAAGCATAGCTTGGAGCAACATATGGTTTTCTGGAATAACAATTCCTGTTTGATCATCAGAATACATTAATTGAATTGTATCTCCAATAGAGACGGTCATATTTGCATGGATGTGAATCATGTTAGTATCTTTGAAGTTAAAATTCATTGAATTGGCAAAATCTCTAACATCTTTTGTTCCCTTTGCAGTCCAAAGGGTTGCAACACCATATTCACTCTTAAAAATTTGATGTAACTCTTCTGGTTCTGGAGCATTGTCTTTAAAACGTATGTCCATAATATGCAAATGCATTTGTCGGGTTGGAACTTTAACTGCTCTGACAAACAAAGGAGCTTCTTTACCAAAATATTCTTTTACATCTTCACCATGATGAGGTCGTTCAGTCATTTCAATGGTATCTGTAAGTGTTTTATCTGTCTGCTCAATATCTGCCCATCTTCTTATCAAAGTAACATCAAATCGAATCAATTGATCATTATATTTTTCTCGTAATGGTTCTAAAATTCGTCCCATTCCAGTTACATTACAACTTCCCTGCATAACATGAGACTTTCCAAATGCTTTGGAATAATTTACACGAGAGTTAAACAGTAAATCTGATACTGCCTCGTCTCCCTGAACAGTTTCACCGCCTTGATAAATCACCTTCAGATTTCTAGGCTCATATAGATTCTTTTTATTTTTGAATCCAAGCCCTCCTGGGGAAGCATCTATTACTAAATCACATTGGTCTAAAGCAGATTCTATAGAGCCCTTAATTTTAAAGTCTTTGAAATCATCTAACTTTCTTTCTGGCACGTACACATCCAATCCGCGGGAGATTGCAATGTTAACATCATCATCTGGAGAATATTTACCTATACCAATAACACAGATATCATGATCATCTTTGAGAAATGAAGTAATTCTACTTCCGATTGAACCATAACCGTTAACAAAAATCTTTTTCATATTCAATCTGATTTAATGGGTTTATTTAGTAATTCTATTTCAAAATATCTATTCCACTAAGATGTATACAAACGACTAAATTTATCAAAAAATCAAGTTATTTTGTGATTCATGGACCATCATTAGCTATTGGTGCAGCGATTTCAGCAATTACATTAGTAATAGTCTTTTTTGCATTTGATAATATTGAAACAGAAAAAGAATTAACAATAGAACCTACACCTTCTGTACAAGAAGCAGGACCTCCAAAAGTTACAATGGCCACGTTTTTAGAAAATAGTTCTCCAGTTTTAGGAGATCCTAATGCACCAATTACTTTAGTAGAATTTGGAGATTATCAATGTCATTTCTGTAATGTATTTTTTCACAATACTGAAAAAGAAATTGTGAAAAATTATATTGAAACTGGCAAAGTGAAAATGATTTTTAAAGATTTTACAATAATAGGCCCAGATTCGATCAATGCAGCGCATGGGGCCCATTGTGCCAATGAGCAAGGATTGTTCTGGGAATATCACGATGTGTTGTATGACAATTGGACTGGAGAGAATAATGGATGGGCATCATCGGAGAATTTATTGAAATTTGCACAGCAAATAGGATTAGATATCGAAGAGTGGTCACAGTGTATGATTAATTCAAAACATTCAGAAATTATTAGTGCTAGTAATCAAGATGCAAGAAACCTGGGTTTGACAGGAACACCATCATTTTTTGTGATCGACTCTGAAAACAACGTAACAGAGCTATTTGGTGCCCAGCCTTATGAACAATTTAAGCGAATTTTTGATTCGTCACTTAAAAATTAGAAATTAATATAAAAAAATAACAAAATTACATAAAATATGCAAATATTGGCTTTAGAGTAAGATAGATTTAGCTCAATATCCTTATATGAGAACTAGCGGGGCAAAGCTTGATGGCAGCTGGTATTGATGACATAGCAATATACATACCAAGACTCTATGTTGATGCAGCCGATTTTGCTGTTGCACGAGGGTTAGATCCTGCAAAACTCCAAAAGGGTTTGGGGGTTTCTCAAATGGCGATGGTAGACACCAACCAAGACCCAGCATGTTTTGCTGCCAATGCTTGTTTGAGGATAATGCAAAAAAACAAACTATCTCCTGACGATATTGGAAGACTCTATGTTTCTACAGAATCTTCATTTGATGAATCAAAAGCAATGAATTCTTACGTCATAGGAATGTTAGAGCAAGTTTACGGTCAAGGAGCCTTTGAACATTGTGGAGGAGTTGAAACTAAATTTGCCTGCGTTAGTGGGTCCTATGCTCTCTATGATAATACAAATTGGATTAGAGCTGGCGAGGCAGAGGGAAAGTATGCCCTAGTAGTTGTTTCAGATATCGCAAAATACGACATGGGTTCCAGTGGAGAAATGACACAAGGCGCAGGCGCAGTGGCAATGTTGTTAAATGATATTCCAAGATTATTGGCGTTTGATCCTAGAGTCACGTCAACTTCAATTAAAGACGAATATGATTTCTATAGACCATTTGGAAAAGAGACTCCTGTGGTTCATGGTCAATATTCCAACTTACTTTACATGATACAAGTAAGAAAAGCATTAGAAGCGTATAAACGGAAAGTATTGGCAACAGGATTAATCAAACTAGAACAGGGAGAAACAATTTTAGATCATATTGATTATTTGAACATGCATTTGCCCTATAGTAATATGGGTAAAAAGGCATTAGCATATTTGGTAAGACATGAATGGAGAACATTACCTAGATGGAAAAAAATAATCCAAGAAATAGGAATGGAGGAACCAATACCAAAAGATCCTCGTGGTACAATTGAATCAGTTTTAAGTGATGAGGAATTCATGGCAAAAGACCATCAATTTACTAAACTTTTCACAAAAACACAGGAATTCCAAGAAGTTTATGATGCAAAGCTTTCTAGTTCATTGATTGCATCAAAAATGATTGGAAATCTTTACACAGCTTCTTTGTATTTAGGATTTAGAAGTAGTTTAGAATTTGAATATCAAAAAGGAATTGATTTGAATGGTAAAAGAATAGGATTTGGTTCATATGGTAGTGGTAGCAGTGCCATGGTTTTCAGTGGAGTGATACAACCCGAATATGAGGAAATAGTGAAAAATATGAATTTAGAAGCTGAAATTGGAGAAAGGAAGAAACTATCTCTTGAAGAATATGAAAGACTACACGAGAAAAAACTTCAACCAAATCAAGCTCTTCTTGATTACAAGCATGAATTTGTATTAGTGGATGTTAACACTACGCCTGAATCTATCGGCGAAAGACGTTACATTTTCTGCGAATAATGGACAAATCCCATCCTGCCAAAGAATATCTGTTTAAGCATATCGGAAAATCCGAAAAAAAGTACAAAAAATTAATCTCAGAAGAAAAATATTCAACGGTAATCAATGACATAGTTTCCACTTGCTATTCAGATATGGCGTCTGAAAACAAACATGAGAATCTAAGAGTACTTGCCACAGGAATACTCCATTATTTATTGACCAATTCAACAATATCTAGCCAAAGAAAGATAAAACCAGAAGGAATGGAACTTGACATAGTTATCCCAGATCTTAAAACATTGAAAAATGATCCAAAAAAATCATTGATTATTTTAATACCAAATAATAATAATAAAATTTCAATAGAAAAAAAAATTAAAAATTTACATGCCATCCAGCCCTACAATGACAACATCTGGTTAGTTTTAACAAAAGACATTCCAATTAAGAATAAATCATTTGTCATATCCAATAACAATACGAGTTTCACTCAAATAATTTATGAAATAGCACAATTTGCAAATATAAATTGCCAAAATAAATTTAAAATTTTAAGAATTTAGAAGTGTATTCAAATTTAATCTTTTTTTGAAAACCCTGTAAAGTGATTCATCACTTAAGTTTCGAATGAATGGTATTGAGCCTATAACCTTAACTCCAGTCAGATTTTGTAAATCTCGTTTTAATTCTTTTTCAGGGTAACCTTCATCAATATCATTAATTATTATACCAGAAATCGGAACTTTGAAACTTTCACACATTTTACAAGTCATAATTGTATGATTAATGGTTCCTATTCTATTACGAGTCACAATTATGGTTGGAATTTTCATTTCTTTGATCAAATTAATAACGTAAAAATTTTCAAGAATAGGAGTCATAATTCCTCCCATCCCTTCTACAAGCAACATATCATGAAGTTTATTGAGTTTTTTAAAACTTGAGAGGACGGTGTTTACTTTGGGTTTTTTCTTTAAATTTTTCCAAGCTGTGTATGGAGATGCAGGGATTGGAAAAAATTGTGGGTTCATTAATTTTTCAGGA
>CAYWRD010000032.1:0-12266 GCA_964460675.1 uncultured Nitrosopumilaceae archaeon | reverse complement strand
AAACGTCTTGGCTTCAAAACTATTTCACTAGCTGGATATACTTCTGCAGGTAAAACAACTTTGTTCAATAGACTAACCGGCGAAGTAAGAGAAGAAAGTACGGAGTTATTCACTACCCTATCGACCACAACAAGAAGAGTAGATATAGATAACCTACCATATTTGATTTCAGATACTGTAGGATTCATCAGTAAACTTCCAGCATACATGATAGAGGCATTCAAATCAACACTTGAAGAATTAATTTACACAGATGTAGTTATTGCCATTATAGACATAAGCGATAAAATTTCAGATTTAAGAAAAAAATACAAAAGTTGTATTAACACCTTAAGTCAGTTAGGTGTAGAAAAAGATAGAATGATTTTTGCATTAAATAAAGCAGATCTTATTTCACATGAAGAATTAGATGAAAAAGTCAAGCTTTTGGGTTTAGAACAGAGTGAACGATGGATCGCCTTATCTGCCAAAACCGGTGAAAATATATCAGGACTAAAAAAATTAATTAAAAATATAATTAATTCACAAAAACCCCAACCACTAACAACAAAATCCCTAAAAGAAGAGTTGAGTAAAATTTATGGAAATTGAAGTAGTAAGAATTGGTCAGAGAATAATAAGAGATGATAGAGTAACAACCCATGTAGCACTAGTTTCAAGAGCATTTGGAGCTGCTAAAATTTACATGAATGAGATCAATCCAGACATAAAAGAAACCATACAAAAAATCAACGATACTTGGGGCGGTAATTTTGAGATTGAATACAAAGAAAATCTAAAAGAAGTTATTAAAAAAAGAAAATCCCAATCATACAAAATTATTCACTTAACCATGTATGGAGAAAGCATCAATGAAATGCAAAAAGAACTTCAAAAAGAAGAGAAAGTTGTCATTGTGGTTGGTGCAGAGAAGGTCCCAAGAGAAATTTACGAATTAGCTGATTACAATATTGCTGTAGGAAATCAGCCTCATTCTGAGATCAGTTCACTTGCAATTGTGTTGGATAGAATTCAGAATGGGCAGCAATTCCAAAAGATTTTTGCAAATGCAAAAAGGCAAATTATACCTACAAAACAGGGCAAAAATGTAATTGTGAGTAGAACAAGGGATTAATAACAGACTGAAAAGAGTGATTTCTGTTGGTTGACAAATACGAAGATCCTTTTGTAAAAATAGCTGCTATGATCGGAGGAGATGAATATCTCAAAGTAGCAAGATCCTTACTAAAAGCCGAAGATGCAACTGATGAAGAAATTGCAAGTTCTACAGGTTTGAGAATCAATATGGTTAGAAAAGTTCTCTATGACTTGTTTGGTAAATCACTGATAACAGGTATCAGGGTAAAAGATGAAAGAAAAGGATGGTTTGTTTACAGATGGAGGACCAGAAGGGAGGAGGTAGAAAATTTCATTGAAAACCAAAAAAAGAAGATAGGCGAAAGACTCCAGCAAAGATTAGATTATGAAAATTCTTCGGAATTTTATCATTGTGGAAATGAAGATTGTCCTAGAGTCACATTTGAAAATGCGCTTGAAGAGATGTTTAAGTGTCCTTCATGTGGAAATGTTTTGAATCTCAAGAAAAACGATAGGTCAAAAAAAGCATATGCCAAAAAAGTAGATGAAATTAAAAAAGACATGCAACAAACTTTCTAATGAGATTAAATAGAGTGAAAAAATTCTGAAACCTTCAAGAATTTCTAAACAATCCATTTCTAAAATATTAGTACCACTTGATGGTTCAAAGAATTCAGAAAGAGCACTAAAAGAAGCAATTAACATTTCAAAATATACAAATTCACAAATAATCGGGGTGTATGTAATTCCAGATGATGTTACATCAATGCCGCTTGTGGAATTATTACAACCGCTATCAACTCTAAATCCTGCTGGACTAAAACAGAAATTAAAGAAATATTCAAAAAAAATTATTTCAGAAGCTGAAAGTTATTGTAAAAAAAACAAAATTAAATTTGTTGGTAACATTGTACAAGGAAACCCTGGTTATGAAATAATCAAGATTTCAAAAAACAAGAAAAATAAAATCGGTCTTATTGTTATTGGCTCAAGAGGAAAAGGACCTACAACAGAAATATTTTTGGGAAGCGTATCAAATTATGTTATTCACAAATCCAAGATTCCAGTAATGATTGTAAAATAGGAAATAAGCCTAAATAAACTAAAAAAATACCCAAAATATGTCAAAAGAAAGTGAATCATTTTGTGACATTATCAAAGAAAATACCTCTATAGTGATTAAAGAACTAGAATCTCAATTACCGATTAATTTTCAAATGTATTCTGATATTTACAAGGAATACTTTCACATAATAGATGACCTATTTGGTGCATGTTACCTAGTAGAAAGTGAGATGATGGAAAAAATTATTCCTACCTCCAATCTGAAATGGATTGATGCTTATGGGAAATATCTCACTCAAATATCCCTAAAACAGATAGAAAGTTACAACAAATTTTTGAATTGGTATTCGCAAATGCGAATTGATGGCATGAAAAATTATGAGGTTTATGCTCATAGTATGATAGATGCTTATGGGAAAATGTTGAAAATGTTTACTTCATCCTATGAAAAACAAGAGACAAAATAAATAGGGAAGAAGAGGCATCTAGGCCTTGAGTCAAATTACTACCATAAATCCTGCAACAGAAGAGAAAATTGCAGACTATACTGCAATGGATCAAAATCAAGTTAATGAGCTTGTACACAAAGCAAGAAAAGCTTTTCCAGAATGGAAAAAAGACTACGAAAAACGTAGAAGCTATATTTACAATTTAGTTGAATATCTAAAGAAAAACAAAACAAGTCTTGCAAAAGTTGCAACTCAAGAAATGGGCAAAGTTCTCAAAGAATCAGTTGGTGAAGTTGAAAAATGTGCATGGGCTTTACAATTTTATGCTGATAACGGAGATAGTTTTCTTTCTGACGAAGTTTTAAACACAGATGCAAGAAAAAGCTTCCTCACTTTTGAACCACTAGGGGTTATTGGTTCTATCATGCCTTGGAATTTTCCCTATTGGCAAGCTCTTAGGTTTGCTGCACCGTGTTTAATGGCAGGAAATGTAATTATTATGAAGCCTGCAAGAATAACACTTCAATCCGGCATTGAAATTGAAAAAGCATTTTCAGAAGCAGGAATTCCTGAAGGGATTTTTCAAACAGTACAGGGAAGTGTAGAATCAGCAAATCATCTCATAGATTCGGATGTAAATGCAATTACTTTCACTGGAAGTACAAATGCAGGATCCAAAGTAGGTCAGCGTGCATCAATAAATCTGAAAAAATGTGTTTTAGAGTTAGGAGGAAGTGATCCGTTTATTGTACTAGATGATGCCATAATAGAAAAAGCTGCAGATGGTGCTGTAAAGGGCAGATTCATCAATTGTGGTCAAAGTTGTATTGCATCAAAAAGATTTTTTGTTGTAAAAAATATTGCAAATGAATTCATCGAACAATTCATACAAAAGGCATCTAAACTAAAAGTAGGCGATCCAATGTCTATGGAAAACGATATTGGCCCATTATCTAGTAAAGATGGATTAGAAACAATTTCAGGAATCGTAGAAGATGCCAAACAAAAAGGTGCTGAAATTCTTTTAGGAGGTTCTGAAATAGAAGGGAAGGGGTATTACTACAAACCAACTATTCTTAAAGATGTAAAACCAAACATGAGAATTGCCAAAGAAGAAACTTTTGGACCAGTAGCGCCAATAACCATTGTTGAAGATGAAAAAGAGGCCATAAAACTTGCAAACGATACTGAGTTTGGACTTGGGGCTAGTATATGGACACGTGATTTAGCAAAGGCAGAAAAAATGTCACGTACAATTGAATCTGGAATTGTTAGTGTCAATAATGTTGTTGTGTCAGATCCTAGAATCCCATTTGGTGGAATTAAACATAGTGGGTTTGGAAGAGAATTATCAAGATACGGAATGCTTGAATTTGTAAACATAAAATCTGTTAGATTTTATGATAACCTAACCCACCATCATTTTGTAGAATAAAAATCAAGATTGAAAATCATAACTTGCCTTAAGTATGATTTTAACTAAATATGCATGACGAGGCCACTCAGGAATAATAGTTTTGGGTAAGGATCAGTACGATCTTGGGAACGCCTTGGGCTTTGGAATATATTCAGAGTTCATGATTCCCGATGGGCAGAATTCCTCGTCAATTTATTAATCATCTTCATAATCACATTCTTCTAGTTCTACGTATGTAGGTACATCGTTATCATCAAAAAAAATCTCAGCGCATATATCAGATGCCAAAGTAGAGGCCAGAGTCTCTGCTAACTCTTTTGGAAGATTACCAATTCTGTTTGGATCAGATGAATATCTATATTCTATGATTTCATCATCATGGAAAAAATCAATTTCAATGTCACCGTTGGCAAATTTTCTTACGCCTACCACTTCACCAAAAATACTAAAAGTCATCTAACCACTTTTGTTTGATACCTTTTCAGAAAGCTCATCGGCTAGTTTTTCGTAATAGCTTCTATCAGTTCCAATTTCTCTAAGCTTTGTCTGTTCGATTTCATTTAATTCCTTGTCAACTTTATCTGAAACGTATTGTAAACGTGCTTCAGCCATCATAAATAAACGGTTATTTTCTTTCCAAAGATGTTCTGTTATATGTTGAACATATTCACTCATATCAGAAATTAGATTTTTAGAATCGCCAGATTCTAGATATTGTTTTGTAGAAGCTTCCATTCGTTTTGCAATTTCTCGTGAACGTTCATGATCCATTAGCATCATAGCAATGGGTCCCATGTTTTTTGGCATTCCAGATTTTTCTAATGCAGGAAAAAGCGAATTCTCTTCTTTATTATGATGACAAACATCAGTAAAGTTTTTTGAAAAATCTATCACAGGTAAAAGAATAGATTCGGGAATTTGTTTTCCTGAGCGAAGAAGTTCAACTGTAGTTTCCATGGACTTTATTACCTTTTCAATTAAATCATGATCCCTTCTTAATGAAGCAGTTGACATGGAAATTAAAAAGGAAACATTACCTATATCTTATTCGATTTTATTTGTATAAAAGAAAATTAGTGCTAACGAACCATAATGGTTTCGTTAACTAACAAGCCTTAAGATGTAGAAAGTTTGTTTGCTTTAACAAATGTCCAAATTTTCTTAGTCATTTGACTTGGTGGAATGGGCTTTTTACCAAACACTTGTTCAACTGTTTCTTTTCTTCCAGCAAAATTAATTGCATATCCTCCAAAGGGTTTCTTCTTTGCTTTAGAAGTAGATGTTTTTTTCTTTGTGGATTTTTTCAAAGTTTTTCTAACAGGCCTTTTTTTAGTAGCTTTCTTTTTTGCTGCCAATTTCTTGTACTTTAGCCTCAAAGTTAGTATAATAACTTACATTTTGATATAATGTAAAACAATATCGTTTTTGAGCCTACGGACATATTTTAGTCGCAATTTTGGGGATCTTGCAATACTTTGAAAACCTAATCCCTGAATTAGATTTACAGAATCGTGACCGCCTATAATATGAGGAGTTATTGTAAGATATATCTCATCAAAAAGCTGTTCCTTGATGAATTGCCAGTTTACCATTCCACCGCCTTCTACCAAAATACTTTTGATTTTTTGTTTTGATAATTGTCTTAAAAGATTCTTTAATTGTATTGTTTTTGTTCCTGTAGAAATAATCTTAATAGGAAATTTTTCTAGTTTTGATAAATTTTTTTTTGGAATATTTTTTGAAATAGCAATTATAGTTGGAACTTGGTGTGCAGTTTTAAGAATTTTAGAGTTTTTAGGTATACATCCATTAGAATCTAAAACAATTCTTGTTGGATTTTTGCCTTTTACAAAGCGTACGGTCAGTAACGGATTATCTCTTATTATGGTATTTTTTCCAACAAGTATCGCATCTACTTTAGAACGAAGTTTGTGTAATCTGATTAGATCTTGTTTAGATGAAAGTTTAGATTCACCATTTTTTGTTGCAATCTTTCCATCGATAGATACTGCTGCACTAAGAATTATTTTTGGTCTAGATTTTACCATGTACAATCTTTCCTCCTATCATAACCGCTCTAATTGTAATATCTGATGCTCTATGGACTATTGATGCATGTGGACTATGCATTGGCTCTAAGTCTAACGAGTGTTTATCAATAAATATACAATCAGCAAACTTTCCAATATCTATCACCCCAGTATTTTTCTGAAGTATTCTTCCTGCATTTACTGTTGACATTTTTAAAATTTCTTTTGGATCAATTCTTTTTTTATGAATTCCCATTGTAATTTTCCAAAGAAAATCCATTTCTCGGAATAAGTCAGGGGAGTTTATCATAACATTATCAGTTCCCAAAGCTATAGTGCATCCCTGTTTTCTCATTAAATCAATATCAGGTATCCCTTCAGCCAAGGCTGCATTTGCCCTTGGGCAGACAACAATTCCCCTTATTTTTTTAGAAGCTGCTCTAAGCTCGCTTTTAGAAGCATGAGTCATGTGTACCAAAAAATGAGGTTTCATCGTTAAAGCACGACTAGTTTCAGACTTGCCAGTTATTTTTTTTGATTTTGAGACACTTTGTTTAGTTTCAGAAGAATGAATTGCTCTTAATTTTTTTGATTTTGAATAATAACTTAGAACAGATGTACTATTCTCATTTGCTCCACTTACACCTAATCCATCACAGTTTTTTAGCAACTCTGTAAGCTCGATCTTTTTTTCATTAGGAAGTGGTTTATTTTGTTTAATTTCATTTGTGTTTTGGTAATGTTCTACTCTTCCTAAAATTATTGAACGAATTGGTAATTTTTTAATAGTATTTTTTAGTAACGTAACTCCCTCTATTCCACCTTCCCTAAAATCAACAAAAGTTGTAATTCCTTTACGGATCATAGAGTAACAAGAGTTTTTCATAAAAGCCGAGATATGATTTTGATCAGTATTTTTGAGAACTTTAGATTTTACTCCAAATACAGGATGTATTTTATTGTCAACTGAACTGTTTAATGTGATATCTTTTGCAATTGAGTCTCCAATATGTGTATGACAGTTAATCAATCCTGGAATTAATAATAATCCTTCACAATCTACTTGTTCTTCATCTTTGGTAAAGTTAAGATTAGATTGAATATCAATAAACTTTTGATTTTGAATTCTTATCTTTGTATTTTTTATAAAGTCTAATTCATTTCCACGTAAAATGCTGACATTTTTTATCAACATAATAATTCATAAACTTCAGGTTTTTCTTTGCCTGAATCTCTTAGTTCTCTAATAGTATCTAACGATTTAGTAGCGAGTTTTGCTGCTTCTCTGGCATTTTTTGCTGTACCTATACCACAATTGAGCGTTATTTGAACTTCGTTTTTTATTTTATCTACGAACTCTTTTGCGTATTTTTTACCCTGGTTGCTTGCAACTACCATAAAGTTATCACCACCCATAAAAAATGCAAGGGAATCTTTTTGTAGAAATGATTTAGACATTTTTGAATAAAGACTAAAAATTTCAGAAGATATTTCGTATGGAGAGATAGTTTTTCTTTGAGAAGTCAAGTTTTCAACATCCAGATGCATTATTGAAACATCAGTCCAATCTTTAGTTACAAATCCAAATATGTTATGTGTTTTATCTAAGACAATTTTGTTTTTCTTTCCTTCATGTGCTTTCAGGTTTGCTTCAAACGGAGTATTACCAAATCCAATTGACATAGATAGTCGAATGTCAAATGACTTTTCCAGACTCTTTTGAATTTCGATATGTTCATCAATACCCAATCCATTTGTTACAACAAAAAATTCATCTGCCCTATTTAGAAAAGAAAGACAATTTTTTTGAGAAAAAAGCCTCTGAATTTCTTTGTATAGAGATGCCTGAAGCATTTGAAGCTCATGTTCTCTATCGCTTCCTAGAGTTAAAGTCCAAGGTCCATATCCATTAATTTTGAGAATGGTTAGCTGAATCATTTGTTTATCTTACTAAGCTCCTTTGAAATCATGACGGCAGCTTCAACTGCCCTTTCAGATACCGGTCTAATTCTAGCATATGCATGTCTTTCTTGCATTCCTGGCCCAGTTATTCCCAAAGTTACTGGTTTTTGGTATTTTATTGATAAGTCTTGTAATGCTCTGGCAGTTGCATGTGAAATCAATTCATCATGTTTTGTTTGACCTTTAATTACAGCACCTAGTGTGATTACACCATCTACCTGTTTTTTTCTTAGTAAAGAGTCTACAATTACTGGCATATCAAAAGCACCAGGAACAGTACAAACATACTTTATTTTTATTTTCATAGATTCAGCTTTTTCTTTTGCTACAGAAAGCATTCTAGAAGTTACCTTTTGATTAAAGTCCGAAACGACAATTGCAATATTCAAAATTACTGCACCTTTGCGTATTCTACTAATTCTTTTCCATCGATTAGCGGGATTGCATTTTGTTTTGCATATTTTGCAGCTTTTTCAAAAGACAGAGCAGTATAGGTTTCTGCATCCATCATTTCACAAATTGCAGTTACTGGAGTCAATCCTGCTAACTTGCTTAGATAAACAGACATTTCTGTGTGACCTTTCCTTTTATTCAATAAACCTTCTGAAGCAACAAGAAGTGGAACATGTCCAGGAGTCTTAAACGAAGATACAAATTTTTTTTGCTGGTTATCTACATTGTAGAGATTTGCAATTTCTCTAATTGTCAAGGATCTATCTCTATCTGTAATTCCGGTATATGTCTGGTAATGATTAATGTAAATTGAAAAAGTTGGATGATCCCCATATGGTGCAAGACCCATTATCATTTCCTTGTTTAGTACAGATGATTCTGCTAAAATATCATGCATGTACTTTAGTCCAAGAGAATTACCAAACTCATTGTCTATTGCAATACAAAGTAAACCACCTGCATGTTGTCTCATTCTTGCAACATGTTCTGGCGTAACGAATTCAGCTGCAACTACCATATCAATCTCATTTTCTCTACCAGCAGAATCATACAATAACACAAATTCTCCTCGTTTTAGTGATTCAATTCCAGATTCTAAGGCCATATACAAAAAATCGGCCAGTTTAGAATTATAAAGCTTACTAAATTTTTGGTACTTACCACACTTATGGTAGTTGGATAGTTTTACTTGAGTATGTATTTGCCAAGAATATCAGTTTCAATATTAACTTTGTCGCCTACATGTTTTGTTTTAAAATTTGTGACATCAATAGTATGAGGAATCAAACAAACCAAAGCTTGATTATTTTTCACATCAACGACTGTCAGGCTAATTCCATCAATAGCAATTGATCCTTTTTTTACAACATATTTAACAAGTTTTTTTGGAATTTCGAGCCAGACTTGAACTTCCTTTGGTTTTTTTTGAATTTTTCTTATGGTTCCAACACCATCTACATGTCCTAATACAAAATGTCCTTCTAGTCTATCTCCTGCCTTTAAACTTCGTTCAATATTTACAATACCTCCTACTTTGAGATTACCTAAATCAGTTTTCTTAGTAGTTTCATCTATCATCTCAAAAATACATTTTGATTTTTGTAATTTAGTAGCTGTCAAACATACCCCGTTAATTGCAACACTTTGACCAATTTTCAATCCTTTAGAATTCTTTCCCAAATCAACAGTCATTTGAACTGCACTACGATTTTCAGTGTTTCTGGAAATTTTATCTACTTTGCCTGTTCCTTCAATAATTCCTGTAAACATCTCTTTTTATGAAAGGTGATTCGTATAAAATTATTTAGATAATACATGTAATTCGTATAAAGCTATTTTGTATAATTACCATCTTAGTATCTGTAATCAATCAGAATCAGACCTAAATGGATTATTCAAGTGTGGATCTTTGCCTTTGTAATAGTAATATTCGTTAATACAAAACTGGTGAAATACAGAGCATTTGTTTGTCTTTGCATCAGAAATTATTTTATCCATATCTTCATTTAGCACTCCTTGAGCTGCCAAAAATGATTCATCTTCCTTTCCTAATTTATGAAAAGATTCGGCTTTAGCAAGCGCAGCCTCTTTTAGAGAAGAATCAAGTTTTTGTGCCTGATCATAGCATGAAATAGACTCTTGTAATTTTCCAATAAAGCTTAGAGACAATGCTTTATTCATCAATGCAGTAATATTTTCAGGATCAAGTTCTAGGACTTTATCGTAATATGAAATAGCATCAGCATGTCTGTTTAATTCATTTAAAGCAAGAGCTTTGCTATTTAATGTCCAAGTATCATTTGGATTAGTTGAAAGAAGTTCATCACAACATGATATTACCTTTTCATATTGCTTGGTATTTTCAAGTGCATAAATTTTATTTTTTAAAGCATAGCTATCAGTTTTGTTTTCATTCAAAACTCTATCACAGTAATCAATGGCATCATGGAATTTTCCTAAATGTAAATAGGCTAATGCTATATTTTGTAATGCCATCATATCTTTAGGGTTTTTTTTGAGCAGATTGGAACAATATTCTACCATATCATCGAATTTTTTAGCATCATACATTCGAGTGATTACAACAGTGGGATCAAGTAGATCTATCAATATGTAATTGTAAGTAAATCTAATTATTAATTATTATATTACAAAAATAAAATAATTAAAATTATTTCAAAACTTTTCTTAGAGATTCATTCAGTACCTTGGAATAACTAAAAGAGGTTTGTTCCTGCTGAATAAGTTTGGCTTGACGCATTCTTAGTTTTTTATCAAGGTCATCATCAATCATTATTGTTACACGTTTGCTCATTTGTACTCTATTTGTTAAGATATGAACATTATAATTTAAGACTTTATTAAAAATCCCATTTTTGGGAATTTAGTCTCTTATAGTATCTAACACCACATCCATCTGAAATGGTTTGTAGATTATAGGAATTTTGAGTTTGTTTAGTTTCTCTTCTGTTAGTGAACTCATATCTGCTGTTACAGCAATTATTTTGGCATCAGGATCTTTTTCTTTTATTTTTTTTATAGCGTAAAAACCACTTCCATTTGGCATCATAATATCTACTAAAACGGCATCTGGTTTTTTTTCTTGAAATAAGGTTACTGCACTCTTGCCATCATAACCCGTACCTATTACTTTGATGCCTTTTTCTTCTAGAAATTCACTAAATAATCGTACAGTATCTTTATCATCATCAATTACAATAACAGATTTGCTCATAAGGTAAGAGTTTTCTATACCGATTTATTTCTATTTGTAGGGAAATTGGGCGGAATAGATAGATTTCTTGCATCGGAGTTATCAAATGAGATTAAAAGTCAACTTTCAAAAGATGACCTACAAAAATTAGAACGAAAGTTATTCATGGATGAAGGAATGTCAATAAAACTTGCCATGGAACATTTTAATAAATTTCATAGTAAACTAAAACAAATACAGGGACAAAACTCTATAAATTTTGAAAAAAAATGCTTACAAAATTTGTGTAAATTTAAAAAAGTAAATGAAACATATACTATCAAAATTTTGTGTAGTGGTTTGATTCAAAAAATTTTAGAAAATTTCGGAGATCAAGAAACAAGACAAATACTTCAACCAATCATGTCTAATGCACTTACAACACCTGAAATTCTAAGGATTTCTAATGTACCTAAAACCTCAGCTTATAGAAAGATTGAAAATTTACTTCTAAATGGTCTCTTAGTTGAAGATAGTAAAATAAAAAGTGAAAGTAAAAAGATATCAAAATATGTATGTATTTTTGAAAAAGTATCGATACGATTTTCTAGTTCTGTATCAATAGAAGGACTAATACGAAAAGATCAGGTACATAAGAGTACAATTTTAAGAAAACTACTTACGGAATAATTCGTTTTGGTAGTGAGATAATAAAAGATGTGGGGTTATTTTTTGCATATATTTTTCCATTATGTTCAGATATGATATTAGCGCATGTTGCAAGACCCAAACCAGTTCCTTTCTCAGATGTTGTTACAAGAGGATCAAATATTTTATCTAACAGGTCTGCTGGAATTGGTGGACCTGTATTTTCTATAAAGATTTTCCATTCCATAGGTTTTGATTCAATACGAATGAAAATTTTGCCAGATTCATTCATTGCTTCTATTGCATTTTGGATTATGTTACTTAGCAACACAACAAACCTTTGTCTATCACAATAAATTTCGATATCTGATTTTTGATTAACAACTTCCACTGTTTTTGGTATATCTAAGTGGTCTAACGCCTCTCGAACTATATCATCAAAATTATACCTATGAGCATTCAAAGATCTAGAT